>JAUWUS010000112.1 GCA_030617815.1 Gammaproteobacteria bacterium | reverse complement strand
TTGTTATCATTAAAACACTGTACTTTATAGTGACCAGTAACAACCTGCGAAACGAAACATTGGGTTGTTACCCCCTTTATCTCGGCGCTAATTCTACTAAGCTCATGTGGCGTATCAACCTGACTGTCCTCAAAGAAAATCAGCGCCTGACTACCTTGGGCTTCTTCAGGTTTATCGAATACACGAACAAGTTGATATGAAGTTTGCACGCGGCTACCCTTATCACTCAAATTTATTAGTACAATTTATCATAAAAAGCTTATCTCAATCACGCCCAATAAAGAAACCGCCAAAAGCAGCAATTTTAAAAGAATAATTAAAGATAACATTATCGTCTTAGCAAGTGATCATGCAATAATAGATTTATAATATTTATTACAATTAATATAGACGCAATATTTGCAAGTATTATAAAGCTGAGCTTGCTGTAACACCTTATAAAATCTAAAAATAAACATAATAATTAAGCGCCATATTATTCAAGGTCGTTGCATAACACTTACAATTTTGTCCAACTATTTATATTTTTTTATCTATACAGCTGAAATTTGAATATGAACAAGGTGAGAATAGGAGCAATAACCATTGCTTTCGTTTCAATAATCGGGATAGTCTGTGTCTGGATGTTAGATCCCATAGCACAAGATATTAAATATCATTTATTTAACGATCAACGAGCTATTTTAAATATTCCAAATTTCTGGAATGTTATCTCTAACCTGCCCTTTCTACTAGTAGGCGTATCCGGTCTTTATCATATTTTTCATTCGCACAAGCTCCAGCTTATTAGCGAGATAAAAATCGCATACATACTCTTTTTTGCCGGTATCTCACTGATTGCCCTTGGCTCAGGTTACTATCATTTATTTCCCGGCAACGAATCACTGGTTTGGGATCGACTGCCAATGACAATTGCATTTATGGCATTATTTTCTGTGATCATTGCTGAATTTGTATCGACTCGATTAGCCCAGTTAGCTCTTTGGCCATTAATTATTTTTGGCATATTTTCCATTATCTACTGGCAGCATACAGAAAGCAGAGGAGAAGGTGATCTGCGATTATATATTTTGGTTCAATTCCTTCCCATGATGGTAATACCACTCATACTGTTATTTTTTAAATCAAACTTCAGCAACACCCGTGGTTACTGGCTGTTGTTATGCGCGTATGTATTGGCGAAGGTACTTGAATACTTCGATGCAACTATTTACAACATACTGCCATTACTAAGTGGCCATACCATTAAGCACCTTATTGCTGCTTTTGGGGTATTCATATTATTAAAGTCATATAACAATAGAAAATCTGTCTAACTATAAAATCAATTTAGCAAGGAGAGCAAAATGACAAATAGAAGAAAACGGCTAACCAGTGGTTACGTCCTCGTTATCCATGAAGTAACAACAATATCTGTTAACATTTGGGTCGGCGCACTCGAACCTTCTATAGCCAAACCAAGAAACTGGCGCCTTGTCATTAAAAAAACCACTGAAGGTTTTGCTCAGGAACAGGCGCTTGGTGACGAAGTAGATCGAATTGAATATTCTGCTGATGATGGCGATGTTTGGCTAAGACCTTTTGACAGTCTGGACAAACGTTTTTATCGTCTTGAAGTCTTCAACAATCTGCAAGCGGGACAGGATTACACTATAGAATTCGAAGCGCGCAGCGAAAACGAATGGGTCGTTCTCGAAACCGCCTTCTTAACAACGCTACCCTTGAGTTTACCTGCAGCAACAGAAAAACCCTTTACCGTTGGAATTGGCTCATGCTTTTATACCAAACATGATGGAGGCAAAGCCGGTCGCGCCTATGAAGCCCTGTATAAAAGTGATGAATTCAAACCTGACATAAAATTTCTTGCCGGAGACCAGGTTTATATTGATATTGGTTTGGGGCTCTATCCTCTTGATGACGAAGATTGTCAAAATCGTATAGCAGATAAATATGCCGAAAGCTGGGAATACTTACGCAGCCTGTTGCGGCGTGGTGGCACATGGATGCTAGCCGATGATCATGAGTACTGGAACAACTATCCCTATTTAAAAGGCTTTAATCCTTACCTTATTACCCTTGGTCTTAGCAATAGTTTCAAAAGACGTTGGGAATCTGCCGCTAAAATGGGCGTTGATGTTGTTCAACAAATACAAACTATACGCAGTTTTTCTATCGGCAATGATATTTCATTTTGTGTTGCAGATCTTCGAACGGAAAGAACAGATAACGGTTTTCTTTCGGCAGAATCATTCAATAAACTTATCTCCTGGATCGACAACTTAGCAACACCAGGCGTGCTTGTTATTCCACAACCTCTGATTGCGGATAAGGGTGATGATAACGATTCCAATCTTCCTGACTGGGAACAATACAAAGAGCTTTTAACCGCTATCCATAACGGTGACCATGACATCGTTGTGCTAACAGGTGATGTACATTACGGTCGTGTCTCGCAAGTGCAAATTGGTAATAGTGGCAACAAACTCATCGAGGTCATCACCTCACCCATTTCAAATTTATCAGAGCTTGATGGCATTGCAGCGGCAACACCGAAAAAACCCAGGAAAAAATTTCCCTTTATCAATATCCCTGAAATTACTAAAACGAAAATCACAAATTTAGGTGTCGTTTCTACTGAGCAAAAATGGTGGGATTTGCGTTTCCCCGTTAGACGAACAACTGAACATTTTATGACGATTGAATTTACTCGAGACGCAAATAAAATAAAAATGAATATTCATGCCTGGGAGGCACGTAAAACGGATAAGAAAACCGGCTTACCGAAAAAAATCAAACGATTTAAAATAGAACCTATTACGTTAAATTAAGCCGGACATATTTTTCTAACAAACATAAAAACAAGTGCACCTACCTTGCCGCCAACTGGAAACGTTTAAAATGCTTCATGACTTTTTTCACGTAGCCCTGCGTTTCACGGTACGGTGGTATGCCATTATATTTAACTACCGCATTTTCCCCTGCGTTATACGCCGCAATGACATGCTTAATATTATCCGGAAAAAGCTTCATCAAATAAACAAGGTGTTTAATACCCGCAATAATATTTTGTCGCGGATTATATAAATCACTGACGCCATATTTTTCCGCCGTGGCAGGCATAAGTTGCATTAAACCCGATGCACCTTTATGAGAAGTTGCATTCGGGTTGAAATAAGATTCGGTGTAAATTACGGCTTTAACCAATGATTCATCAATACCATGCTTTTGTGACTGATGATAAATGAGATATGACCACAGACGCATTTGACGTTTCGCACGTAAAGTACGACGTGCCGCATAATGCCCCATGTTGTTGATGTCTTTACTACGGCGAACCAGTTTTGCTTTAGTATTAATAAGTGGGTGATCAGTGATCAGGCGACTACCATCTGGCATTTGATAGAGATAACCCCGAGCCTGAACAGGTGACGACATTAAACCCAGCAATAGTGCAGATATTAATAGCCCCCCCGAAAAAGATGTTTTTGTTTTTGCTGAAAAAGGACTTATTTTTATTAGCATAATATTATTATCGGTACGGGTTCACATTTCTTAAATAATTATAGACTTTTACTGTGTGAAATTATGTTAAATCTCAAGCTGATAAATGCACTCATTCATGTAATCGAGGCCTTTTTCACGAAATTTGGCATTATCTCCAAGCACATCCTGTGCAGAAAGTTGTTTTACCTGGTAATTGGCTTGATATAAGGCTCTCACCTCGTCTTCCGATACAGAAAAAGGAGGGCCATCCATTTTGGACTGCTCATATTCCAGTGTAATCAACAGTTTTGGCACCCTTTGACAGAGTTCTGTCAGTTTTTGCGCATAGGACTGTCGCATTGCGGGGGGCAGAGCAATTAACGAAGCACGATCATAAACCGCGTCCACTTTGCCTAATATCTCGGTTGTAAGAGCAAAAAAATCGCCACAAAACAGTGTTATTTTGCCCGATTGCCAATATTCCATACCCTCTATTTCATGCTTTTCAGGTATTAAATCGTTTTCATTAAAAAAGGCTGCAACGGCCAGGGGACTGAGTTCTATCGCAACAACCTCATACCCTTGTTCCGCTAGCCAGATTAAATCACGTGTTTTGCCTGAAAGCGGAACAAATACCCGCGCGCCCCGTTTTACATTTAACGCCGGCCAATACATTTTTAAATACGGATTGACCTCATCAAGATGAAAACCCGTTCGGTTATTTTCCCATCGATTGTGCCAAAAATCTGCTTCCACATTTAACCCCTCTAAACGAAGTACCACTTAAATAAATCAGACAAAACGGCCGGGAATTGTACCCTAAATGTCCCACTGTTTTTATTACTATATGGTCCCAAAAATATAGATTTATGATTTTTTGCCGCAACAAGCTAAAATACAGCAAACCACCCTTTTCCTGCAGGACTCCTGACATGACCTTGATTATTGATAATGATCGCTACAGCATTGATGCCCTTGAACTCGGCCCAATGGAAAATTTTATTTACCTGAT
>JAUWUS010000101.1 GCA_030617815.1 Gammaproteobacteria bacterium | reverse complement strand
CCACTTTCTAAAAGCAAGAAGTGGATGTTAGAGAATATTGTGGAACGGGCAACCGTTGTTTAGAAGTTTTACGGAGTAATCAGCAATGATTCAGATGCAATCACAGTTAGACGTAGCCGATAATAGCGGTGCTCGTCGTGTTCAGTGTATTAAAGTATTAGGCGGTTCAAAGCGCCGTTATGCTGCTATTGGCGACCTCATCAAAGTGAGCATCAAGGAAGCAATTCCTCGAGGCAAAGTTAAAAAAGGTGATGTTTACACAGCGGTTGTTGTTCGTACTCGTAAAGGCGTACGTCGTTCAGATGGATCTTTGATTCGTTTTGATGGTAATGCTGCAGTTCTTTTGAATGCAAATAACCAACCAATCGGTACGCGTATTTTTGGACCAGTAACTCGTGAGTTACGTTCAGAAAACTTTATGAAGATTATTTCATTAGCGCCTGAAGTATTGTAAGGGCGGAGCAGAACGATGCAGAAAATTAAAAAAGGTGATGACGTTATTGTTATCACAGGCAAAGACAAAGGCAAACGCGGTACTGTTTCACGTGTAATGCTAGAAGTTGATCGTGTACTTGTTGATGGTATCAACATGGTGAAGAAACATCAGAAGCCTAACCCGGCGGCTGGAGCACCAGGTGGAATCATTGATAAAGAAATGCCAATGGCTATTTCGAATATCGCTTTGTTTAATGCAGCGACAGGTAAAGCTGATCGCGTTGGCATTAAGCAATTAGAAGACGGTCGCAAAGTACGTTATTTCAAATCGAATGGTGAAGTACTCGATTCTTAAGAACGAGTAATCAATATAGGTTGCAATAAAGATGGCAAGGTTACAGGAATTTTACAAAGATACAGTTGTTAAGAAGCTGCAAGATGAGTTTTCTTTCAAGAGTGTCATGGAAGTCCCACGCATTACTAAAATCACTCTGAACATGGGTGTGGGTGAAGCGGTAGCGGATAAAAAAGTTATGGAACATGCAGTTGCGGATATGACCAAAATTGCTGGTCAAAAACCGATTGTTCGTAACGCACGTAAATCAATTGCGGGTTTTAAAATTCGTGATGGTTGGCCGATTGGTTGTAAAGTGACTTTACGTCGTGAAAAAATGTATGAGTTTATGGATCGTCTGATCAGTATTGCTATCCCGCGTATTCGTGACTTTCGTGGTTTAAACCCGAAAGCATTTGATGGTCGTGGTAATTACAGCATGGGTATAAGTGAGCAAATCATTTTCCCTGAAATTGATTACGATAAAATTGATACGCTGCGTGGTATGGATATTACTTTTACTACTACAGCAAAAACTGATGAAGAAGGTCGCGCATTATTAGCGGCATTTAACCTTCCGTTAAAAAAGGCTAAGGAGTAATTTCGTGGCTAAGAGTTCAATGATTGCACGTGAAGCAAAGCGTACTAAGACTGTTGCTAAATACGCAAAGAAACGTGAAGAGTTAAAAGCAACAATTAAAGACATGAATATTTCATATGAAGAACGTATGGAAGCACAACAGCAGTTACAAAAACTGCCGCGTGATGCGAGCCCAAGCCGAGGTCGTCGTCGTTGTTCTATAACGGGTCGTCCACATGGCGTTTATCGCAAGTTTGCTTTATGTCGTAATAAATTACGTGAGCACACAATGCGTGGCGATGTTCCTGGTTTACGTAAAGGCAGTTGGTAGAGGTATAAGATTATGATGACAGATCCGATAGCTGACATGTTAACGCGCATCCGTAATGCTTTATCTGCGGGTAAGCTGAACGTTAATATGCCTGATTCAAAACAAAAACGTGCGATAGCACAAGTTTTGAAAGACGAAGGTTTTATTACTGATTTTGCACAAGCGCAAGCAGACGCAAAGCCTGTTCTTAATATTGATTTAAAATATTATGAAGGCAAACCAGTAATTGAGAAAATTAAACGCATAAGCCGTCCAGGTTTACGTATTTATAAAGGTAAAACTGAACTGCCTAAAGTAATGGGTGGTTTAGGTGTGGCAATTATTTCAACGTCTAAAGGTTTGATGAGCGATCGCACAGCGCGCAAATCAGGCTTTGGTGGTGAAATTCTGTGTACCGTACAGTAAAGAGTTGAGATAACGAACATGGCTAGATTAAATCCAATTGAGATACCTGCAGGCGTTGAAATCAGCATTAAAGATAATGCTGTCAATGTGAAAGGCTCAAAAGGCACTTTGGAGCATACGCTTCATAAGTCCATTGATATTAAGAAAGACGATAATGTTTTAACAATCCTTCTTCGTGAAGGTGCTGATAATGCTGCTGCACAAGCGGGAACAGCTCGTTCATTGTTAAACAGTATGATGATTGGCGTTACCACTGGTTTCGAAAAGAAGCTTGAGTTAGTTGGCGTTGGTTATCGTGCAAAAGCAGAAGGCAAATCAGTTAATTTGACCTTAGGTTTCTCACACCCTGTTAACTATAAGTTACCAGAAGGTATTACTGCAGAAACACCCAGTCAGACTGAGATTGTTATTCGCGGAGTTGATAAACAGCGTGTTGGACAAGTGGCGGCAGATATTCGCGCTTTCCGTCCGCCAGAACCTTATAAAGGTAAAGGTGTTAAATACGCAGGTGAACATATTGTTCGTAAAGAAGCTAAGAAGAAGTAGGGTAGGATAAAAAGATGGATAAGAAATCATCCCGTATACGTCGTGCACGTAAAACTCGCGCTAAAATCAGCGAGCTGGCAGTGCCACGTCTTTCAATCCACCGTACACCTCGCCATATTTATGCGCAGGTTATTGCTGCGAGTGGTAGTGAAGTGGTTGCAAGTGTTTCAACCGTTCAATCTGATATGAAAGGTCAGGTTAAGTACACTGGAAATATTGAAGCTGCAGCTGCAGTGGGCAAAGCGATTGCTGAAAAAGCATTGGCTGCCGGTGTTTCTTCTGTTGCGTTTGATCGCTCAGGATTCAAATATCATGGCCGTGTTAAAGCACTGGCTGATGCGGCTCGTGAAGCCGGTCTGAAAATCTAAGGGTTTAATACTATGGCAGGATTTGACAAAGGTCAGCAACAACAAAGTGACGGTTTACAAGAACGTTTGGTTAACATTCGTCGTGTCGCAAAAGTTGTAAAAGGTGGTCGTATTTTTGGTTTCTCAGCATTAACAGTGGTTGGTGATGGAAACGGTAAAGTAGGTGTTGGTCGTGGTAAAGCACGTGAAGTACCTGTAGCGATTCAAAAAGCGATGGAAAATGCGCGTAAGAATTTAAAAGATGTGCCTTTAGTAGACGGTACATTACAGTATCCAATTACAGCAGAATTTGGCGCAGCTAAAGTTTATATGCAGCCTGCTTCTGAAGGTACCGGTGTTATCGCCGGCGGCCCAATGCGTGCAGTGTTTGATGTTGTTGGTGTTCGTAATGTACTAGCTAAATGTATTGGAACGAATAATGCCATTAACGTTGTCAATGCAACAATTAAAGGTTTGAGTGATATGAGTTCACCCGATTCTGTTGCGGCTAAACGTGGTAAATCAGTTAAAGATATTCTGGAATAAGATCATGGCTGTTAAAAAAATTAAAATTAAATTAGTGCGTAGCACATGTAAACGATTAAAGTCGCACAAAGCCTGTGTTGCTGGTTTGGGTTTACGTCGTATGCACCAGATTGTAGAAGTTGAAGATACCCCTTGTACCCGTGGCATGATCAATAAGGTCAACTACATGGTCAAGATTCAGGAGAGCTAAGATGTTTTTAAATACACTTAAACCTGCTGCAGGTTCGAAATCAAATCCAAAGCGTCGTGGGCGCGGTATTGGTTCTGGTCTCGGTAAGACAGGTGGCCGCGGTCATAAAGGTCAAAAGTCTCGTTCAGGTGGTAAGCCTATGATTGGTTTTGAAGGTGGTCAAATGCCTTTGCAACGTCGTTTGCCTAAAGTGGGTTTTAGTTCACGTTTAGCGCGTATTACAGATGAAATCAGACTGAATGAACTTAACGCTTTAACTGCCGATGTTATTGATATCGCAGTATTAAAAGAAGCAAACTTAATCGCTAAAAGTATTAAGCGCGTTAAGATTATGGATTCAGGTAAAGTTGAAAAAGCAGTCACTCTCAAAGGCATAGGTGTAACCAAAGGTGCACGTAAAGCAATTGAAGCGGCTGGCGGCAAAATAGAAGAGTAAAACGGATGTCTGCAACTCAATCAGGTATGGCGGGAGCCATGGGCGGCGGTAAGTTTAAAGAATTACGCCAACGTATATTTTTTCTGATTGGTGCTTTGCTGGTTTTTCGCATTGGTTCTTATATAACAGTACCGGGAATTGATCCTGCTGTATTAGCCGATATGGTTGAGCAGCAAAAAGGCACCATTCTGGATATGTTTAACATGTTTTCAGGTGGCGCTTTATCCCGTTTATCACTGTTTGCCCTGGGGATTATGCCTTATATTTCAGCGTCGATTATTATTCAGCTGTTGACCAAGGTTCATCCCAAGTTAGAACAGTTAAGTAAAGAAGGTGCGGCAGGTAAACGTAAAATTACTCAATATACTCGTTTGAGTACATTGGCTTTAGCAACGTTCCAGTCATTAGGCGTTGCGCTTGCTTTATCTCGTCAACCAGACCTAGTGGTTAATGGTGCAGACGAAGCGGTTTTGCGTATTTTTTACTTTACCACTGTGGTAACGCTGGTCACCGGAACAATGTTCTTAATGTGGTTAGGCGAACAAATTACTGAACGAGGTATCGGTAACGGTATTTCGATGATTATTTTTGCAGGTATTGTAGCGGGTTTACCTTCTGCAATTGGTGGTACTTTAGAGTTAGGTCGTACAGGTGAATTGAGCTCAGGTTTTATTTTAATCCTGTTTATTATGATTCTGGCAGTGACGGCATTCGTTGTGTTTATGGAACGAGGGCAACGCCGGATCACGGTGCATTATGCTAAGCGTCAACAAGGACGCAAAATGTATGCTGCACAGACCAGCCATTTACCTCTGAAAATTAATATGGCGGGTGTGATTCCGCCGATTTTTGCCTCGGCAATTATTTTATTCCCGGCCACGATGGCGGGGTGGTTTGGTACGACAGAAGGGGCTTTTGGTTTCCTTCAGGATGTGGCAACGATGTTGTCACCGGGCCAGCCGTTATATGTATTGATGTATGCGATAGCAATTATTTTCTTCTGCTTCTTTTATACGGCGTTGATGTTTAACCCGAAAGAAACAGCGGATAATCTGAAACGTTCCGGAGCATATGTTCCAGGTATTCGTCCAGGTGAACAAACTGCGAAGCATATTGATACAATTTTAGGCCGTCTGACCCTGGTTGGTGCGATCTATATTACTGCAGTGTGTTTGTTACCTGAATTTATGATTGTGTACTGGAATGTGCCATTCTATTTTGGTGGTACTTCATTACTGATTATTGTTGTTGTAACAATGGATTTAATGTCGCAAGTACAGTCGCACCTTATGTCCCATCAATATGAAGGTCTGATGAAAAAATCAAACCTGAAAGGTGGTCCGGGTTCAGCAGGTTTATTGCGTTAATTAAACGCGTTTATTTTTTAGGAGAATCGGCATGAAAGTTCGTGCTTCAGTTAAAAAATTATGCCGTAACTGTAAAGTTATTAAACGTCACGGTGTTGTTCGTGTGATCTGTACAGATCCACGTCACAAACAGCGTCAGGGCTAATAAAGGGCTGTTTCTTGCCATTTTAGGGTGGCGAAAAAGAGTCGATATTTGTATTAAATGTCTTGCTTGAAAGGGCAAGGATACGTAAAATTGCACGTTTTCGCGGGGTGACCTGCGATCGTCATATTTAATTTGTAGGAGTGGCTAAATGGCCCGTATTGCTGGTATCAATGTTCCGGTCAATAAACATACTGAAATCGCTTTAACATCGATTTTTGGTATTGGTCGCACACGCGCACAAAAAATTTGTGTAGAAGCAGGTGTAACACCGTCGACTAAAGTTAAAGATCTCGATGAAGGTCAGGTTGAAAACCTGCGTACTGAGGTTGCTAAATTCACTATTGAAGGTGATTTGCGCCGTGAAATTTCCATGAATATCAAACGTTTAATGGATTTAGGTACTTATCGTGGTA
>JAUWUS010000115.1 GCA_030617815.1 Gammaproteobacteria bacterium | reverse complement strand
GTGTATTTTTAATATTAAAGGAATAACCGCATTAACTTCACCAACGGAAGCTGCATGAATCCATATCCCTTTTGGTTTAACGTTGGACGAAAAGAAAATAGTTAAACGTTGTAAAAAATAGCGAAATTCAAAAACACGAAGGCTTTGCCATAGCGTATAAATGACAAGCGGGATGAAAAATATAAAGAGTAAGAGTTTATAACGCCACATAATGATTATGTTGTGTATACATCCTTTTCACCTTCAGGACGTGTCTTAAAACGACGATGCGCCCAAAGATATTGTTCAGGGCTTTGTAACACCTGTTCTTCTATGGCCTGATTAATCATTGTTGCATCACGTAGATCATCAT
Organism: Gammaproteobacteria bacterium; assembly: GCA_030617815.1. GTDB lineage: Bacteria > Pseudomonadota > Gammaproteobacteria > UBA6429 > Thiohalophilaceae > JAGLTQ01. The sequence goes on along the minus strand of JAUWUS010000115.1, from coordinate 3,889 downwards.
CACTGGGAAAGTTTTCAAATTCAGGACCAAATCGTATCTCGTAGCCAGGTTGATCATTTAAACGTGCAGCATAATATGGAAGAACAGGTGCACCTGTGAGTTTTGCCAGGCGTTGAGTTGATAATAGAGTGCTGGTCGTAATGCCCATGAACGGAGCAAATATTGAATCTTTCACCCCAAAATCCTGATCTGGGGAAAATGAAACAACATCACCTTTTTTTACGCTTCGAACAATTTCACGCAAACTTTTATGTTTGATAAGTCCGGAACAACATTTTTGTTCTCGTTTACTTTGGATAAAGTATTCCATGAGTGGATTATTTGAACGCTTATAAACAACTTTTAGATTATCAATATGACTATTAAGAAATGCTCCCGAAATCTCCAGGGTGGTGAAGTGGGGGGCTAAAAGAATTACACCTTTACCTTTGGCTGATGCATTCGTGAGGTGCTCCATGCCTTTAACCTTGTGTAACTTCATGAATCTTTTTTTAGAACCCCACCAGGTTAAAGCAGTTTCAAATATTGCCATTATGGCTGAATTAAATGCTTGTTGAGAAAGCTCTTGTTTCTCTTCGGCTGTTTTATCAGGGAAACAAAGATTAATATTTGTTTCAATGATATGTGTTCTTTTTTTAACTCGGTTATAAAATGCCTTGCCTAAAATGACGCTTAGTTTTTTCATCCAGCTGTGTGGAAGAAAAGAAAAGCACCTTAATAAAAAAATGCCAAACCAGGTTCCCCAGTGTTTTGGCGCAAAAAGATTTAAAGGTATACTCGTTTTTTTCATTTAATTAATTTAGATAATGTTTTAAAATCAGGATGTGCTGCATCCCTAAGCCATTCAAATAAAACAGATTCAACATTACTGATAATAATGCCAGCCTGACGTAAACGTTCTATTGCATTTTTATGGTTTGATTTCTTACGTGTGCATATCGCATCTTCAACCACATAAACGGCATAGCCATGATGTTGTAATTGTATTGCACTTTGTAAAACACAAATATGTGATTCCATGCCGGTGATTATAATTTGTTGCCGTTTTTGTTTAGCAATAAGTTCATTAAAGCCGTCGGCATCGGAACAGGAAAAACTGGTTTTTGTTATTGCATGACTTGTTTCAGGAAAATGTTCAGCAATCGCAGCAACAGTGTTGCTCAACCCTTTTGGATATTGCTCACTATGAATAACAGGAATATCGAGTTTGTTTGCTGCAGTTAAAAGCACGTTATTATTTTTAATGACTTTTTCTAATATATCAGCAGGCATTGCGGATGCCAGCCGTTCCTGAATATCAATAATCAGTAACTGGCTGTGCTGTGCATGGCACAGTTTTTCATTTAAAGATAAACCCATAAATTATAACAACCTGTTATTTTAACCAGGGATTAAGTTTTTTAATATCTTGTGCAGATAGTGTTCCGGCAGCAAGCTTAAGCCTTAATGTTTCCAACACATAGTTATAACGCACTTGTGCATAATCCCGGCGTGCACCAAAAAGATTGCGCTGAGAATCCAGGACGTCAACTACTGTCCGTGTACCCACTTCAAAACCTGCTTGTGTTGCTTCCAATGCAATTAAACTTGATGCTAAAGCCTGTTTTAAAGCTTTAACCTGACTGATGTTGGCAATAACACTGAGGTAAGAATTACGTGTTTGTCGTTCAGTTGCCCGTTTTTGTTGTTCGAGTTTTTCACGTGACTGGGTTAATCGATATGCTGCCGCACGGGTGAGAGAACTAACCAGACCTCCTTGATAAAGCGGAACAGTCAGTTGCAACGAGATGGAGTTATTATCTTGTTCAAGTGCTCCACCGGAAAATCCATCACCATAGTCGGTATAAGAATGGTTAGCGGTAAGATCAAGAGAAGGATAATGACCTGCACTCTGACGAGAAACTTCTGCTACGGCGACATCAACACTTTTTCGACTGGCGATTAATAACGCATTTTGGTTATTGGCCGTTTTAACCCACTGATTAATGTCAGCAGGCTCAGGTTTAATTAAGGGATGCTTGGTCGATAGAAATGCCAGGGTTGAGATATTTTGTGCAGTAATTTCTCTTAATGTTTCATGACTAATCGCAAGTGCATTTTCGGCAACAATTGCGCGAGCAACCGCCTGATCATTACGTGCTTGTGCTTCATGCACATCAGTAATGGCAATTAAACCTACGTTAAAGCGTTGTTGCGTTTGTATCAGTTGTTCACCAATAGATTTGCGTTCTGCCTCAGCAAATTCAAGATTATCTTCAGCGGCAAGCACAGCAAAGTATCGTGTTGCAACACGAATAATAAGATCTTGTTTGGCATTTTTAAATGTTGCCAGAGCCTTGGCAACCTGCGCATTGGCCTGATTAAGACCAACATAATTTTCATGATGGTAAAGTGGTTGTATCAGACTCAGGTTGTAGCCATTGCTATTGTATTTGGAAATGGTTGTAACGGTATCATCATTGTCATGCTCTGTGTAATGGGCCGAGAGAGAAAGAGTGGGGAGTAATACGGCAACGCTCTGGGTTTTAGATTCGAGTTGAGCGTTATACTCCGCTTGTGCGCCACGAAATTGGGAATCATTCTGGATAGCCAGTTTATAAACAGAGAGTAAATCTTCTGCAATAGAAGAAAAGCTCAATAAAAATAAAAAGGAGACTGTGGTTAAAGAGAAACTGATCTTTTTCATAAATTTATAAATCCGTAAAATTTAGTACCGTTTCATTGTTATTTCGACATCTTGTGCCCATTTTTCAACACCGCCATCAAGATTGATGATGAGTTTGAATCCCGCTTGTTCCATATAATACCCCATTTGCCGGCTTCGAATCCCATGATGGCAAATCATTATGGTCTCTCTTAGTGGATCGAGCTCCCCAAGTTCATTAGGCAATTCGCCCATAGGGATGAGTATGGAGTCTTTGACACTGCAATATTGAAATTCCCAGGGTTCGCGTACGTCCAGCAATAGTGGTTTCGTCTCAGTTTGGGCTAAATAGTCCCGGAGTTGTTTTGGGCTAAAATGACGCATTTAAATTAGGTTAGATGTAGTTTGAATAAATTAAAATATTTGAACGAAGTAAAGAAAAAAGCCTGTTAAGAATAACAGGCTTTATTAGTTATTTCCTAAAGTAAAAATTGTCTATAAAACAAATCGCTCAGGTTCTGCTGCATTAATAAGGGCAGGAATATCGGTTTCAAGCAAAACTTCATGAGTCCACTCATTTTCTTTCACCCGGGTAATCAAAATCACTTCCATGGCTGGCGCATCACCAACAATGGCAAACAATCGGCCGCCAACACTCAAACTACGCTGAAAACTTTCCGGCAAAATAGGCAATGAACCGGTAATCGCGATCACATCATAGGGTTTCTGGTGGTTCCAGCCTAAAGCCGCATCGCCAACATCAAAGGTGACGTTGGTGATTTGGTGCGCGGAGAGTTTTTCTTCTGCACGTTTTGATGTGTCAGCATCAATATCAACGGTAATAACATAACGTGCCTGGCTGGCGAGTAACGCGGTGACATAACCGGTGCCGGTACCCACTTCCAGGACTTTATCCTGCTCTTGTATTTGTAATGCCTGCAACATATAGGCCTCAAGTTTGGGGCACATCATTTCCTGATTATCAGACAAAGGAATATTCATATCAGTAAAAGCGTGTTCTTTATAGTCAGCCGGGACAAAATCTTCGCGTGGCAGGCGTTGAATAAGATCTAAAACTTTATCATCACGTACATTCCAGGGCTGGATTTGCTGTACGATCATGTTGTGACGTGCTTCTTCAAAGTTCAATACGGACATACCATTCCCCAGAGATTTTTATCTATTTCTTCATTATTTTTAGTGCGAGTAGGGTATCACTTTGGCTAAAACCCGCAACAAAACAAT
>JAUWUS010000009.1 GCA_030617815.1 Gammaproteobacteria bacterium | reverse complement strand
CGCTTCTGAAAAAGTAATATTTAAAATATTTAACCTATAAAAACTACCTCCAAAAACTATACATAACACTGCATAAACAACCATTAAGGTATAAATAAATATAGCCCCAAGTCGAATATTGTAATTAGCATTTTTCAAAATAATAAAAAGCTTAAGTAATTTTAAACATAGTCAGTTAGCACTCAAACTGAGTTAAACTTAAAAGCACTTGTTCTCTTGTCCAAAGACACATCTCTCTCTCTGGCTCTGGTTCTATCCAGTCCTCTATTCTATAAAGAACGCCTGTTGGAAAATTGAAAGGTGAAGTAAAAAGATCAATTAAACGAAAATCGCCAGTAACAATATCTTTATTTTCAAACCTTTTCTTATTAACATATGTTGTAGTTAATAAATAAGTTGTTTTTGAAGCAATAAAGTTCTCAAGAACTAACTTTATATCGCTAAACGACAGATGGAACAAACAGTCCCTACATATCATTAAATCTACTGATGGGAATTTATCTTTTGTTAAGTCTAAATGTAAAAAACTTGTATTATCTTTTTTATATTTTGCATTATTTGATTTAACAAGCATTGGTACAATATCGCCCCCTATATAACTAATATTAGTTTCCTCAACAACAGATCTCATCCAATTAAAATCTCCACAAGGCGCATCTAATATTGACTGCGTAGAAAATCGACTGAATAGCTCTGGTAATTTTTTTCTTAAATTTCTAGTCACTTCAAGAGTAGACCCAGCACCACTAACACTCTCGTCATTATTCCAGTAATTTGATTCATAAATTGCTATAAATTTATTTTTAGAATCATTCAATGTGAGAATATTTCGCTTAAAATTTCTGACTCTGTAAGGTTTTAATATTACTTTAAAAATTTTTTTTACTGTCGCAACAAAACCCACCGCGGTTAAAGAAGTATATATTTTTGTTAATTTTTTTTTCATGCGTCCTCCAAATTTCTCAGAAGCAATTTCATTTTTACTATTATACTTTTTAAGAAGCTGCCATCCGACACAACACTAACTAGTTTAATAAAAATATATTGTTAGTTTTAATATCTAAAAGGTAGCCCAATAAACTTAAGGAACAACCCTTTAATTCCAAAATCAACTGGTTTTTTTTGTCTTCTCGAATTTTTTATTGTTATATTTTCTACCGAATCAAATTTAGAAGGGTTTCCTGCGAGAGCATGATTAAAATGTGGGCTTTCAAAAACATTACGCTTAGTAATATATTTATCCTTTAAATCTTTACAATCCCTCTTAAGAATATATGATAAGACTTCTTTAGGATCTTCACAAAAATTCTCATATTTAACTCGAACATAATCCAGCTTTTTTAATTTTGAATATATAAACGTTAAATAATTCATCATAAACCAATCATGAACCCCTCCCCAAAAACTTTTTGAATCCAAATATTTCTTCTTAATTAACCATGAATTTACAGAGTCATATGGGTTACGAGTTAAATGTATAACTGTTAAATTTATCTTTGAGCTTAATAAATATCTTAAAAAGGCTGGTGATTTAGATGTTTCAATTATTATTGATTCATTTCCAAATTTATAACTAAGGTTTTCTATTAGTTTTTTAAAATAATCACGTTCGGTTTTTGTAAGTTTAAAAAAAATATTTCGCATCCTGCTTTTTTTCGACAATACTTTTAAGTCATTTACATCAATATGATTACCTTCTTCTCTCCAAATCGGACAAACAGATGGTTTAGAACCACACGAGCAAGGTAACTCTCCGATATACATTTTTTCATTACAGTAATTCAAAAAATATTCACCAATATTGTAAGCATCCAATACTGAGGATAATGCTTGTGCAAAAACTGTACTTCCAGATCTACTTGCCCCAGCTATATAATATAATTTCACTTAAATTACCCATAATTAATTATTTCTTAAAAACATTATAAACTGCCATAATCTTATCTCAAACTAATAGTCCAAAATCCCAGTTTTTTTCTTACATAAACCAATGCTGCAACATTCCAAATTGCAATACTGATAGCAGTTGAAATAGCAACCCCTTCAATACCCATTAAATTAACCAATATCACACTAAGTATTATATTAACAATGGCTGAACACAATAAAATATTTTTCATAATAATATCATGCCCTGTCATTATTAATATATAACCTGTTGGACCACATACCACATTCACAAGTTGACCTATCGTCAGTATCATTAATACAAAAACAGCATCACTAAACTCTGCGCCAAAAAATAGAAGAAACCAATCAGGAAAAATAAGAATAAATACCGTTGGCGGTGCCGCTAGCACCACCATAAGTCTTGTACTTTGAATAGTTAAACGCCGTAGTCCAGAATAATCTTTTTGTGCATGGAATCTAGAAATTTTTGGTGCAAAAATAGAGTTAATAGCTACAAGTATAAAGCTTGTTAATAGTGATATTTTCACTGCGGCAGTGTAAATACCTATATTGCTTTCAGTTTCAAAAACACCTAAAACAATAATGTCTGTCCAGGAAAGAACAAGCCCGCTAGAAGCTATAAGCAGCAATGGTATTCCTTTCAATAATAAACCAAGTAAACTTCGTTCTAATTTATACGAAGTAAAATTTACTATTTTAAAGTAAATTATAAAAGCAAATATCATCGTTATTAAAGCTGCGAGTGAATACACAATAGACGCCATAATAGGGTCGTCTATAGTTTGTATAATATTTACAACTGTCAGTAAAATTAAAAAAATTATCGGTAAAAGTGTATTCTGAAGAAGCACTCCATTTGCTGTATTTCTTATGCCTTTAAGTGATTCTGCAATCATAAATACGGGAGTCATAAAAATAACACATGGAATCATAACAAAAATAATGTCAGCCAAAGCAGGTTTGTCAAACACAAACATCGATAACTCATCTAAGAAATAAACGAGTAACAAGGTTATAAATAATGAAGCTATAAAAGTAATTAACAAAGATTTATCTGTTATTGCTCGTGCATAACCAGATATGTTTGCGCCTGTATTTTTAGAAATATCACGTAAAAGTGCAGTATCTAATCCTAATTTAGAAAATACTAATGCTATTCCAATAATAGTAAACGCAAGCGAAAACAAACCAAAACCTTCCGCGTTCAGTAAACGCGCTAGATATACATTCATTATAAAAATTGCTATTGCGCCACCTGCACGAATTACAAACGACCACGTACCTTTGATCAGTACCTCCTTAAAATGTTCATCGACATTCCTAAATTTATTTAGGATAAAAGCTACCATTCTGTGTATTCTCTAACTTCCTACTAATAAAATATAAGATATGCTCTACAATTATGAAACTTCAATATATTGTTAATCTTTCATCCTTCGACAAGTTCAGGACGAACGAGCTCAAGACTGACAAATCTATTTATTTTTTAATAATTTCTCTACCCTGAAGATACTCTATAATTTTTTGAACACTATCAATCAGAGGTAGTTCATCTGTTTTAATGGTTATCTCAGGTTTTTCAGGCACTTCATAAGGTGATGAGATGCCAGTAAAGTTTTCTATTTCACCATTTCTGGCTTTTTGATAAATCCCTTTTGGATCTCGGTTTTCGCATACTTCAAGGGAGCAGTTGCAATAGACTTCAATAAACTCTCCGTGCGGAAATAAACTACGTGCCGCTTTACGATCTTCACGAAAGGGGGAAATGAAAGCGGTTAAAACTATTACTCCTGACTCAAGCATGAGTTTACTTATTTCGCCAATGCGTCGAATATTTTCTTTACGATCTTTATCGCTGAATTCCAGATCTGAACAAAGCCCATGACGAACATTATCACCATCTAGAACAAATGTTTTTGCGCCGCTTTGATGCAACTCTTCTTCTACCGCATGAGCTAAGGTGGATTTACCGGCACCGGATAAACCGGTAAACCAGAGGATCACGCTTTTGTGGCCATTTTGCTCTTGGCGACGTTCACGGGTGACGGTTGCGTGGTGCCAAACGACGTTGTTTTTAGATTTAGGTGAGTTTTCTGACTTCATTGTGTGGGCCTTGATTTTCTTTTTATTCTTTAATATATAGTATTCTTTTAAAGCTCTATATTACCATTTAAATTCTCGTTCGTGGTGAGCCCTTCGACTATGCTCAGGAGAGCCTTGTCGAACTACCATCCTTCGACGAGCTCAGGACGAACGGTTTATAACATAAGCCTTAAATTTTTAATCCTTCGACAGGCTCAGGACGAACGGACTATAGCTTCCTTCGACTTCAGCAGGCTCAGCACCCGCGGACGACGAACGGACTTATTATTTCTCTTAATATGCTTTATCTGAAAACAAAACAAACAGTGTTTTTATAATAATTTTAATATCTAATTTATTTGACCAGTTATTGATGTATTCCAAATCGTATTCAACCCGGCGGCGCATTTCTTCTACTGTTTTTGTTTCGCCACGGCAATTGTTTATCTGGGCAAGTCCGGTGAGTCCGGGTTTAATGTTATGCCTTGCCATGTAATCTTCTATTTTATCTAAGTAACTATGGTTAAGTTCTACTGGGTGTGGTCGTGGCCCAACTAGAGACATGGTACCGTTTAAAACGTTAAATAATTGCGGTAGCTCATCAATACTTGTTCTGCGAATAAAACGACCAACCGCAGTGATGCGTGGGTCTTCTTTCGTTGCTTGTGTTATTTTACCATTATTTTCCTTGTGCGCACGCATGCTGCGGAATTTCCAGACATTAAACACTTCTCCACGCCAGCCATGACGTTCTTGTTTAAACAACACGGGGCCTTTTGATGTAAGTTTTATCGCGATAGCCGTCATTAACAATAACGGGCTTAATAGCACTAAAGCCGTGATTGAAAGGCCGTAATCAAGAAATTTTTTGTTGTAACTCTTTTGACCGATCAGGGCGCTTTCTGATAAAGCGAAAACCATAACATTACCGATTTGCTTTATGCTGGGATTTATTACGCTCATATCATAAACAGGCGGCAGCCAGTATACATTGAGATTTTTATCGAAACTTTCGAGATGGATTTTTTTCATTAACTCCATTTCATTAACCGGTAAAGAAATATATAACGCAGTAATATTGCGTTGGCTAATAATTTCTTTTAATTGTTCAATATTTCCTAAACAAGGAACATTTTTTACTCGCCAGTCCAGCAAAGCCTGCTCATCATTATCAATAACCCCTACCACACGATCCGCCATCCACGGATTGCCATTAATGCGTCCGGTTAGATACTGGCTAATTTCACCGGCACCAATAACTAAAGCATTTTCAGGTTGAGCGGTTTGACGGGCGATATAATATGTTACGGCATGAATGGCGATTTGCACTACGCTGCCAAGGGCAAACCAGGTAAGGATCACCTCGCGTGAATAAACCGCAGATTGTTTTGTAACAAAAGCAATAATAACCAGGGCAATTAAAACAATACACCAGGCTTTAAAAATGGAAAACGAATTTGACATTAGTGCACGGGTATTATGTTTACTATAAATACCACGCTCACGGTAAACCATAAACATTAACAGCGTAGTAAGAATACTGAGCATTAAATAAGGATCAGGAATTTCACCTAATTTATTAAAAACCAGGCCATAAAGCAGTGCTAAGGTGAAGCAAACATCAAGACTAAACTGCGCAATCGATGTGGCCAAGGCATGACGATGCAACAACATCTTTTTCTCAGATTGTTGTGAAAATACCTGTGACTGTATAGCTGATTTTTTTACTGCCATGCTTTAAAAAACCTTAATTATTACCCAATTTTAGGCCAATCGAGAGCATTAATCACGTTTTTTTTATATGTATTCATGCGTGATTAGCGAGCAGGTTTTTACCTGCTTTTAGCTTTTTATATCTCAGAAAATGCTCAAATAGGGGGGACTTCAACATATTTTCTAAATACCCGATACGATAATAGTATAGCACTGCTATAAGGTTTCGGGGTTTTGATTCTTGTTCCCTCCTGCAAGTTTGCAAGTCTTGAGTCACAAGTCAAAAATGCGTATTCTGACTGGCATGACTTCCCGCACCCATTGCAGTGATATTTATTCTTATCGCACCAAGGATGATTCTGAAATCAGGGAGCTGATGCACCCTAAATATCATGGCAATAAAAACCAAAGTCTTGCTGAAGCGATTATTAATCCGGGGCAAACAACACATCGCCATCTGCATAATTCATCAGAAGAGCTTTATCATATTACCCAGGGACAAGGTTTGATGTTTTTAGGCGATGACCAGTTTGAAGTTAGCGTGGGCGACACTTTATGCATTAAACCCGGCACACCACATAATATTAAAAATACCGGCAGCACACCGCTGCATATTCTATGTATGTGCAGTCCGGCTTATAGTCACGAAGATACGGAATTATTATAAATAGTCGTAAGTCCGTTCGTGGTGAGCCTGTCGAACCATTATCCTTCGACAAGCTCAGGACGAACGGAGTGATTTAGGTTCTCGTCAAGCTCAGCACGAACGGAATTGACTTACGACTTATAACTAAGGACTGATTTTTTATGCGCATCGGCATTGATCTCGGCGGTACTAAAATTGAAGGCATTGCGCTTGATGACAATGGCGATGAATGTTTTCGTAAACGCATTCCATCACCTCAAGGTAATTATCAAAGCACACTTAATGCAATCGTTGATCTTGTTTCTGAAATTGAATCAATAACACAAGCCACCGGCAGCGTTGGCATAGGTATCCCTGGCACGATTTCACCACAAACAGGTTTAGTCAAAAATGCTAACTCAACCTGGTTAATTGGCCAACCATTACAAACCGATCTTGAAAAATTACTGCAACGAAAAATTCGTATCGAAAACGATGCAAATTGTTTTGTTGTTTCTGAAGCAACCGATGGCGCGGCAAAAAATTCCGAAATTGTATTTGGTGTAATTATTGGAACCGGAACCGGTGGTGGAATTTATATCCGGGGACAATCAATCATTGGTGCCAATGCCATTGCCGGTGAATGGGGTCACAACTCTTTACCCTGGCCAACAAAAGATGAACTTCCCGGTAGAGAATGTTACTGCGGACACTTTGGCTGTATCGAAACATGGTTATCCGGGCCGGGCTTTGAAAAAGATCATCAGTTACACAATAATTTAAAGAAAAATATTAGCGCTAAAGAAATTACTCAGTTGGCACTACAAAATGATGCAGCGAGTAAAGCATCACTACAACGTTATGAGCACCGCTTAGCTAAAAGCCTGGCCAGCATTATAAATGTGCTTGATCCTGATGTCATCGTGTTAGGTGGAGGTATGTCGAATATTCAAAGCTTATATAAAAATGTACCTAAACTATGGGGTGAGTATGTTTTTTCTGGCGAGGTAAAAACAAAACTGGTGCCGCCTAAACATGGTGACTCGAGCGGCGTCCGCGGTGCAGCATGGTTGTGAAAAAAATAATTGTAGTCTTTAGTCGTGAATCGAATCCCGTTCGTGGTCGACTGCATGGACGCAGGAGGTACGAGCCCACGGATGGGCGAAGGTAGGATAATGCAGGAGCAATTATCGAGGGCAAAGCAGGAGCACTTGCCGAGAGCCTGTCGAACCATGAACATACCTACCATCATCCTTCGACAGGCTTACTTCGGCAGGCTCAGCACCCGCGGACGACGAGCGGACTTACGACTCCAGATTTTTCTTTAGGACTTCTTAATCCGTACTACATTCATTATTTCAAAATCCATTCCGGCGACAACTTCAACAGATGGGTAGTAAGTAATATTCACTCTTGCACCTTTAAGATCTTTATACTGTTGTTTGCGTTTAAATTTAAACGGTACTTCACAATCTTCTATCATTATGGTGTTTAGAATCCATTCATCTTTATCACGTTGTACATGCGACACAACTTTCACTAACTCTGAGTGTGTTAGCTCTTGATGTTTTTTGGTGAGTTTATCCGGATCAGATTGCATTTATTTTACTTCTTAATCAAACAATCGTTTTAATAAAGCTGTAGTACGTTTAAGCGGATCTTTTCGTATCGCGGCTTCTTCTTTCGCTAAATAATAAAACATACCGTTAATGCCTTTATCCATGACATAACCTGTTAAATCATATTTTATTTTATTTACGAATGGAATAGCGTTATAACGGCTGGCAACTTTATCATAGGCTTGCACGACACCCGCTTCGGCCAGTGTTTGTTTAATAACCGGCTTCATCATTTGTTTTAATGATGGTGTCATTTTCTTTTTAAAGTACTGTGTTGCAGCATCATCTTTGCCTTTATAGATACTCTTAACGTCCTGCCAGCGCATATTTTTAATTGCACTAAAAAATAACTTCTTCGCTTTTGGTGCGGCTATTTCTGCAGCGCGATTCATTTTTATTTCAAGTTCTTTTGTGTATCGACCCATGCCTAACTTGCTTAAAGTTTTATGTACTTTTTGTAATTTATCCGGTAACGCAATATGAATAGCTTTATCTTTTAAATAACCATTTTTCTTACCCAGCTGTGACACTACACGCTCAGACCCAATCGTCAGGGCTTGCTTAAGACCTGCTGCGATATCCTGATCGGTAAGTGGTTTTTTAGTTAAATCCTGAATTAATGACTTGCCTGAATCAAGCCATTGCCGTTGCTGTTCATCATTTATGGCACATGCCTGAAATGATAAAGAAAATAAAATGAGAATAAATAATTTAAATGCTATTTTTAGTTGCAACATATTAACTCACCTTTTTAAAAATCAAATCCCAGACACCATGGCCTAAGCGTTGGCCACGTTGTTCAAACTTGGTTAATGGACGGTAGTCAGGACGCGGTAAATATTGATCTTTACCTGCGGTGTTTTCAAAAAAGTCCGCTTCATTCATTACCCGCATCATGTGTTTTGCATAATCCTGCCAGTCGGTTGCCATGTGAAAAATACCGCCCACTTTAAGTTTTGCTCTTAGCAATTCTACAAATTCTTTTTGTACAATGCGACGTTTATGATGGCGAGTTTTATGCCAGGGGTCTGCAAAAAACAGGTAAACTGCAGCAAGTGAATTATCCGCAATCATTTTCTTTAACACCTCAACCGCATCATCATTTATAACACGCAGATTTGTTAATTCCAGTTTTTCAATTTGTAATAATAAATTACCAACGCCCGGACGATGAACTTCTATACCAATATAATCCTGCTCAGGATTATTTGCCGCCATTTCAGCAAGAGAAGTGCCATTACCAAAACCAATTTCTAAAATACACGGCGCTGTACGTTGAAAAATATTTTCAAAATTTAACGGACTATCCTGCACCGCTAAACCATAGCGAGGAAAAAGTTCATTAAGCGCACGCTCTTGCCCAACGGTTAAACGTCCTTCACGTTTAACAAAAGAACGAATACGGCGAATGAATGTTTGTTCTTCAGGCATAGAGTTATAAAAAGTCAGGAGTCGTTTGTCTTAAGTCAAAAATTTTAATAAGCAATTCCCTCCCCTTCAAGGGGAGGGTTAGGGTGGGGTGATTTTAATATATATCCCCTCCCCCTAACCCCCTCCCTGAGGGAGGGGGGATAAAAGCATCTTTAAAAATACACAGTTCGTGGTGAGCTTGTCGAACCACCATCCTTCGACAAGCTCAGGACGAACGAAAAACGAACGGACTAAAGACTGCTCTTGCAACTTTATTTTAAAAAAATGTTCCATCAATGGGTGACGATGCACTGGCATAACGTTTACGTGGCATGCGTCCTGCGAGATAAGCTTCACGTCCTGCTTCAATCGCTTTTTTCATTGCCGAAGCCATCAACACCGGATTTTGTGCACCGGCAATAGCGGTATTCATTAATACACCATCACAGCCTAACTCCATTGCAAACGCGGCATCGGATGCAGTGCCCACACCGGCATCAATTAATACCGGTACAGTTAGTTCTTCAATAATAAAACGAATACCGTAAGGATTTTGTACTCCTAAACCTGAACCAATCGGCGCAGCTAACGGCATGACGGCAACACAACCCATGGATTCAAACTCTTTGGCTATTTTTAAATCATCCGAGGTGTAAACCATGACCTCAAAATCTTCTTTGATCAAAATTTCAGCTGCTTTTAACGTTTGAATAACATCAGGGTAAAGCGTTTTTTCATCAGCGAGTACTTCGAGCTTGACCAGGTTATGCCCGTCTAATAACTCGCGCGCCAAACGACAAGTGCGCACCGCATCATCCACGCTATAGCAACCTGCGGTATTAGGCAAAATAGTGTATTTTTCAGGCGGGATCGCATCGAGCAAATTCGGCTCATCTGGATTCTGCCCCATATTACTGCGGCGCACCGCAACGGTAACAATTTCAGCTCCACTTGCTTCTGTGGCAAGGCGAGTTTCTTCGTTGTCTTTGTATTTACCTGAGCCCACTAATAAACGTGATGAATATTCTTTACCTGCTATTACCAGCGGCGTGTCTTGAACTGTATCTGTCATTGTTTTACCTGATGTTTACTAACTATATTAATTTTTAAGAGTTCTGTGAAAATCCCGTTCGTGGTGAGCCTGTCGAACCATGAACATACCTTACCTACCACCATCCTTCGACAGGCTCTCGGCAACTGCTCCTGCGTTGCCCTACCTCCTGCGTCCATGCAGTCGAGGACGAACGGATTACCCGTGGACGATGAATGAAAGATAACCGGCTATTTAACCACCACCCACGGCATGAACAATTTCGACCTTGTCACCGGCTTTAAAAATATGCTCGGCATAAACACTGCGAGGCACAATCTCAAGATTCACTTCCATGGCGATACGTTTACCGGTTATGTCCATATCTTCAACCAACTGCGCTGCGCTGAGCCCTTCCAGTACATCGCGCTGTTCGCCATTAACAATGATTTGCATGTTTTACCCTAAAATACTGGTCGATGAAGTGGAAAAATTGATATATCCTGAAATCATCATAAATTAAAAAAATAATATTATTATGCGAATTCTACCACAGCTTATATCTTGCGACACCGCTGGCACCCTTGACCGCTTATTTCGGATCCGTTGTCTAACCTCACCCGACAGGCTCGCCTATCGCTATTTCGATCGTGAGACAAAAACCTGGCCGGAAGTAAACTGGAAACAAATGGCAGATTTAACCAGCCGTTGGCAACAAGGTCTGGAAAAGGAAAATTTGTCCAAAGGTGACCGTGTTGCTATTCAGCTAAAAAACAGCATCGAATGGATCGCCTTTGAGCAAGCTGCATTAGGGCTGGGCCTCGTTGTGGTTCCCCTTTATGTCGATGATCGTGCAGACAATGTGGCTTATATTTTACATGACGCCGGAGTAAAAGTGCTGCTGGTTAATGACGATAAACAATGGCAGGACTTATCCGTACACATTGATGAAGATTCATCTTTAAAACGTGTGGTTTTATTAAGCAGTAGTCATGCTGATCCTTCGCAACAAAATGAAATTCTCAGCCTGGTTGAAAACTGGTTGCCGGATGAACCTACTCATTTACAGGAGCGCGGTGGTGATCCACATAAATTAGCCACCATTGTTTATACCTCTGGCACCACCGGTCGACCTAAAGGTGTGATGTTAAGTCACCATAATATATTGTTTGATGCTGATTCACTGCTTAAACAGATTGGTATTGATGACCCCTACTCACTAGAGCTATTGTCCTTTTTACCTTTATCACACATGTATGAACGCACCATCGGTTATTACGTGCCTATGATGGCAGGCGCAATGGTCAGTTACGCCCGTTCAGTGCAACAGCTCGCGGAAGATTTTCAAACCATTAAACCAACTATGATTGTCACGGTGCCACGTATCTTTGAGCGCTTTTATGACAAGATGCAACAAAAGCTGTCTAAAGGCTCCCTTGTTAAACGTGCAATTTTTAACCTTGCGGTTAATACCGGCTGGAAACATTTTAAATTTAAACAAAAAACTGCCATGTTTCGCCCCATTACTGTTCTTAACCCATTACTCAATAAAATGATTGCCTCAAAAGTTCAACAGCTGCTCGGGGGCAGGTTAAGAATTGCTGCTTCAGGGGGCGCTGCGTTGCCAGAAACAGTTGCCAAAACCTTTGTCGGTTTAGGCATCAATATTTTTCAGGGTTATGGTATGACCGAAAGCAGTCCTGCCGTTACCATGAACAGTTTTTCGCTAAATATTCCAAACAGTGTTGGTGAAATTATGCCCGGTGTGGAATTGCGTATCGGCAACAATGATGAATTACAAATCAAAGGCCCCGTGGTCATGCTGGGTTACTGGAATAACCATCAGGCCACCAGTGAAGTGATGACCGAAGACGGCTGGTTGCGCACCGGCGATAAAGCGCGCATTGATGGTCGTTCTGTTTATATTACCGGACGTATTAAAGATATTCTCATTATGTCGAATGGCGAAAAAGTACCTCCCGTTGATATGGAACAAGCCATTACCCTGGAGCAGGATTTTGAACAGGCACTCATTGTGGGTGAAGGTAAATCTTACCTCAGTGCACTCATTGTTTTAAATGGTGACAGCTGGCCACAACTGGCACAACAACATGGACTTGATCCACTTGATATAGAAAGTTTAAAAGACAAAAAACTCATGTCGACGATATTAAAAACCATTGCCAAAGCACTGCATGATTTCCCGGGTTACGCAAAAGTTCGCAGGGTCTCCTTGTCGTTAAAACCCTGGACCATTGAAGATGGCTTCGTTACACCCACGTTAAAGATTAAACGTGCGAAAGTGGTGGAAGCCTATGAGAAAGAAATTGAGGCGATGTATTAGAAAATCAGTCGTAAGTCTTTGGTCATAAGTCCATTCGCCTTTAACGTATCATCCGTTCGTCGTCCGCGGGTGCTGAGCCTGCCGAAGTAAGCTTGTCGAAGGATGATGCGAAACGTTCATGCTTCGACAAGCTCAGCACGAACGGAGTTTGATTTTGACTTAAGACTAATGACTAACGACTGCCTTTATTCTATATTCCAATTCCCGATATCATCATCACTTGGAATACCATCTTTCCCTAAAGAATAAAGATCTAACTCGCCATGTGTTCCGGGAAAAAGATATAAATATTCCTTGCCCCATGGATCTTTATTTAATTTTTTAATATAACCATTCTTTTTATAATTTCGCGGTTGTGGTGAACCTGAAGGTTTTTTTACTAATGCTTCCAGACCTTGATCCGTACTCGGATAACGATAATTATCTAACTTATAAATATTAAGCGCACTTTCCAATGCTGTAATATCATGTCTTGCTTTTGAAATTCGCGCTTGCTCAGGACGGCTCATTATATTAGGCACAACCGCTGCTGCTAAAATTCCTAAAATCACAACAACAACCATAATCTCAATTAAGGTAAAACCTCGTTGCTGACGTTGTTTTAAATTATTCATATACTTTAAATCCCTGTTTCCATTTTCTTTCGTAATCTTACCACAACCATGTTATTTCAATACCCACGTTGCGTGTTTCACTTCGCGGTTCAAAAATAATATTGTAAAAAAACGTTTTTTAACGTATTTCATGCTTTAAACCCAACATTCGACCTTTCACGTAATATAGCAAGTATCAAGGTCTACCAGAGAAAACTCAATAGATTTGCATCGCAAGATTTAAATTTCACGTTATACTCAAACTATCATACGCCGTTAATCAGGATTTTAAATCGATATGAAACTTTTATTAAAAATTTCTCTCTCTCTGATCATTCTTCTAATTATTGCCGCTGTTGGTTTTGCGACTATTTTTGACCCGAACGATTACAAAAAAGAGCTCATCACCCTGGTTAAGGATAAAACAGGGCGTGAATTATCCATTCCGGGCGATATTTCATTATCTTTTTTTCCCTGGATTGGAATTGATTTAGGCGCAATAAAAATCAGTAACGCAAAAGGTTTTGGCAAACAACCTTTCGCACAAATGTCTCACTTACAGGTACGGGTAAAACTCTTGCCTCTCTTTAAACAACAACTTGAAGCCGATACTATTGTAATTGACGGCTTAGAGCTCAACCTGGCCAAAAACAAACAAGGCGTCAATAACTGGGATGATTTCACAACAACTAAAACACCCATCAAGACGGATAAACAAAAAGACAGCCGCCAGAACATACTCGCCGCCATTGCTTTAAATGGTGTTAAAATTCAAAACGCTCAGTTTAACTGGCACGATCAACAACAAAAACAAAAAATCAGTATTAAAGATGTGCAACTCAGCATCGGCGAATTGAGACCGGCAACTAAAGTACCTTTTAATTTGCAATTTCATCTGCAGGAAAAAACACTGGATGCCCGGATTAAATTCAAAAGTGAAATCATTTTCTCATCTGACCTTAAACAATTTTCCTTTTACGATACGCAACTCGCTTCTGAACTAAAACTGGCAACACTAAAACAACATCTGACGCCGCAGTTTAACAGTGCGTTAATGCAGCTCGATCTTGATAAACAAACATTTAATACTAAAGAATTAAATCTCTCAGAAAACTCGCTTAAGTTGCAAACACGGGTTTCTGCTGAAAAACTGCTCTCGAGTCCTTATATAAACAGCCATATTACTCTGCACACATTTAATCTGCGAAACATTGCAGAAAATTTTGAAATTAAACTCCCTGACATGGCCGATAAAAAAACCTTAACGCAATTAAGTGCGCAACTGGATATAAAAGGTTCATTAAAAAAAATCAAATTAACAAATATAGAACTATCACTCGATGATACAAATATCGTTGGCAATGCAAAACTCAAACCCATGCCCGGATCTTCTGCGGTTAATCTTGTTGTTGATAACATTAACCTCGATCGCTATTTACCTAAACCAACAACAGACAAAAAAACAAAAAATAAAAAAGCAAATAAAAAGATGAAAGAAGCCATATTAATTCCTGTTGCTTTATTAAATGCATTTAATGCAGATGCCAGCGTTAAAATAAAAAAATTACAAATTAAAAAAACACACTGGAAAAATCTGAGTCTTGTTGCCCATGCAAAAAATGGGAAAATACATATCAAACCATTAACCATACAAGGTTACGCGGCAACAGTTAAAAGTGACTTTACTATTAAAAAGGTCAAAAACAACGCTTTATTGTCCGGCAACCTCAACATAAAAAATATAAAAGCAGGAAAGTTACTCAAAGATTTAACTGGCAAAGATAAACTCAAAGGACAAACCACTATTGTTGCCAGCTTCAACACCTCCGGGCTAAAGCTGTCTCAGTTAAAACAAAATTTAAACGGAAAATTAAAACTTAACCTGAAAAACGGTACGCTAAAAGGCTTTGATCTTAACCACCAGTTAAACGTATTAAACGCGAAAATAAAAGGTAAAACGACTCCTGTTGCACCTAAACCGGCAGAAACAAAAATTGCTAAACTCAGAGCCAGCGCGATTATTAAAAAAGGCATTTTAAACAACAAGGATTTACGCGCATCAACGCCACTCTCTCGCATTGCCGGACGTGGCACCGTTGATATAGCAAAAGAAAAAATTAATTATACTGCATCAGTGAAATTCACCTCATCAACTGATATTAAAGCCAGCACCTCTTTCGATGAAATGAAAGCTATTCCATTAGACATTCATATTGGCGGCAGTTTTGACGAACCCAGGATTAAAGTAGACTTCCAAAAAGTCCTTAAACAACTGGTAAAAAAAGAAATCAAAAAACACGAGAGCGAAATAAAAGAAAAAGCAAAAGAAGATTTACAAAAAAAATTAGATGATAAACTTAAAAAACTTTTGCCATTTTAAAATATAATCCAAATGCAAAAACAAAATACTTTTAGCCACTTGTTACTCCAGTGGCACGCTAAACATGGCCGCCATGATCTGCCCTGGCAACAAAACCGCAGTCTTTATCGTGTATGGATTTCGGAAATCATGTTGCAACAAACACAGGTTGCCACCGTCATTCCTTATTTTGAACGTTTTATGACCCACTTTGCCGATATTCAGTCTTTGGCGGATGCCAGTCAGGATGAAGTGCTGCATCTCTGGACGGGCCTTGGTTATTACGCTCGTGCCCGCAACCTGCACAAAACGGCGCAAATTATTCATGATGAACACAAAGCTCAGTTTCCAGAAGAATTTGATGCGGTCTTAGCCTTACCCGGTATTGGACCATCAACCGCTGGCGCAATTTTAGCGCAGTCCTTAGGGCAGCGACACGTAATCCTTGATGGTAACGTGAAGCGAGTACTCACCCGGCTTTATGCTATTGAAGGCTGGCCAGGAAAAAAGGATGTTGAAAATAAATTATGGGAACTGGCCGAATCACTCACACCTGATCACCAGCTCACCGACTACACTCAGGCAATCATGGATCTCGGTGCCACTGCTTGCGCACGTAAACCGAACTGTTCTGCCTGCCCGGTCATCGATTT
Organism: Gammaproteobacteria bacterium; assembly: GCA_030617815.1. Classification (GTDB taxonomy): domain Bacteria; phylum Pseudomonadota; class Gammaproteobacteria; order UBA6429; family Thiohalophilaceae; genus JAGLTQ01. The sequence continues at coordinate 27,134 of JAUWUS010000009.1, read as the reverse complement.
ATGCGCAGCTCACCAGCAAAACGACGTTTCCCTCTATCCAACCCCTAAAAAGCGCAAAACCCTGCCAGTGAAAGCAACTCAAATGCTGATCCTGCAAAATGAAGCCGGTGATGTGCTATTGCAGCAACGCCCACCCAGCGGCATTTGGGGCGGGCTCTGGAGCCTGCCCGAGTACTCGGACAATGATGGGAAAAGTGACAGCATCGAACAGTGGTGCAAGCAACAACTGGGACTGCTCATTCAGAACACCGAAGCTCAACCTGTTTTTCGCCACACTTTCAGCCATTTTCACCTCGATATCACCCCTGTTATCAGTCGAGTCAAAGGCCCTGCAAATCATGTGATGGAAGCGACAAACAGAGTCTGGTATAACACGCTGCGACCTGAATCACTTGGGCTGCCTGCACCAGTGGTCAAAATATTAAATAGGAGTATCCCTGATGGGTGAATTAGTAAACTGCGTCATTTTGAAAAAAGAAGCCGAAGGGCTCGATAAAGCCCCTTATCCGGGTGAACTTGGCCAACGCATTCTGGAAAATGTCAGCAAGGAAGGCTGGAAAATGTGGATGAAACAACAAACCATGCTGATGAATGAAAACCGTCTCAGCGCAATCGACCCTAAACACCGCAAGTTTCTTGAGCAAGAGATGGAAAAATTCTTTTTTGGTGACGGTTCCGCACAAGTCGAGGGCTATACCCCGGAATAATCAACTTGACCTCAGGCCTGTGATCACGTCTAATACGCGGCTGTTGATGGCCGGATAGCTCAGTCGGTAGAGCAGAGGATTGAAAATCCTCGTGTCCCTGGTTCGATTCCAGGTCCGGCCACCACTTTAATTCTTTTCCTATCAGATAGCGGTTAATGATTAATATTTCTGCTGACAGTGCCGTTATCTAGTATATGCCTACATCTTCCCTAAAAATTAACCAACGCATTGAAGCCGTCTGTGAAGCCGGTTGTGACGCGGTTCGCGCCTCTATTCAAACGCTTGAATCAGGCCATCCGGTTGCTTTAACGGACGATCTTAGTCCGGAAGAATGTCAGCAAGTACTTGCCGAACTCAAAACGCTAATGTCGGTTTACGACGATCACTAAACACGGATAACAAGAAGCCAGATAACCGTGTAATTTTATAAAAAATCAGACCAGTTAATAGACTTATCTCCGGCCGCAAAAAAATGCGGATTCAATAAATCATCTTTGGTGTTATAAAGCAGTTGTTGCATATTGGTATCCGTAATGGCACCACCAGCTTCTTCCACTACACATTGTGCTGCTGCTGTATCCCACTCCGAAGTAGGCCCAAGTCGGGCATAAAGATCGGCTTTGCCTTCAGCAACCAAACATGATTTTAAAGCACTGCCAACACGAATAATTTCATGCTCACCTAAGTTTGTAAGAAAGCGTTTAATTTCTTCCGTTGGATGTGAGCGACCACATGCAACGACTGTTTTTCCGGAACACTTTTCACGCACATGGATGGGTTCAGGTTTATTTGTACTTTCCTGTTTAAATGCACCCTGACCTTTAGCAGCATAATACAAAACACCAATCACCGGCGCATAAACCACTCCCATCACCGATTGATCACCATCAATCAAAGCAATATTTACGGTGAATTCACCATTACGTTTTATAAATTCACGAGTACCATCAAGCGGGTCAATTAACCAGTAGCGTGGCCAGGTTTGCCGTTCTGAAAAGGATATCGGTCTGGCTTCTTCTGTCAATATAGGTAAGTGCGGTGTTAACTCTTTAAGACTGGACTCAATCACATTATTTGCAGCCATGTCAGCTTCGGTGACGGGGGTCTGATCGGACTTTTGTTCAATGGAAAAACCTGCATCGTAAACTTCCATAATCACTTTTCCTGCCTGATACGCAATTTGTATCACCGGATCGAGTAATTCTTTAAGATCGTGTTTTTCCATAATTGTCACAATTTCAATAATCTGAAAATAAACTACTGCTACTTTTACAGGGTGCTAATTATATCATTATCCTAACTAAAAACTGGCATAAAAAACTGTTACGATAGCCGCCTTCTTTTTTATTATGTAGCCGCTATCTCAATGCTTGACTGGAATAACATCACTACCGTACTGCTCGATATGGACGGCACTTTACTCGACTTACATTTTGATAATTATTTTTGGCAACATCATGTACCACTGCGGTATGCCGAAAAAAATCAATTACACATTGATGATGCGCACGATATTCTGGTGCCAAAATTTAAATCCGCTGAAGGCACCATGAACTGGTATTGTGTTGATTACTGGTCAGAGCAGCTGAATCTTGACATTGCTCAGCTTAAAGCAGAGATTGATCATCTCATTGCGGTACATCCACATGTAGTTGAATTTTTAGATGCTATCAAAGCACAAGGCAAACATATCGCACTGGTCACTAATGCACACCAAAAAAGTTTAATGCTAAAAATGGATCGTACCGCTTTGCATCACCATTTTGATGACATTATTTGCGCCCATGATTTTGGCTTACCAAAAGAAGAGCCCGAGTTTTGGTCTAAGTTAAATGAAAAATTAAGCTTTGATAAAAACCAAACATTACTGATTGACGATACTTTGTCTGTACTGCGCTCTGCACAACAATACGGCATTAAAAATTTACTTGCCGTACTCAACCCTGATAGCCAGGCACCACAAAGGAATACGGAAGAATTTCGGGCTATTAAAGATTTCCGGGATATAACGCCTTAAAAACCTTTTACCACAGAGGTCTCAGAGGTTCACAGAGTTTTTATATTAATTTTCTCTGTGTACCTCTGTGTCCTCCGTGGTTTAATTCTTTTGATTTTAAATATTTTATTCTTCTTCGAAACGCTGATCCCATTTTTTAAATCTTTTACGACAATACTCGTCAAGCTCCTGATACGTTTTAAAATAAAACTCAAAGTGTATATCGGCGGGTTCGTCATACTCACAAAAGTCATTTGAATAATCACGGCAAATTTGTGGGCGAGTTTCGTATATTCCACAACCACCGTCAGCCTGCAAAAACTGGCACTTGTTCATAGCAATTAAAAACCAGCCATCTTCGTCTTTATAAACCTGCATATCCTGATGCGCCAGCTGCCAAAGCATATGATCAAAGTCTGACATCGAACGCGGCGTTTCCATTTCCTGGGTTACATAGATACAGCACTTTGTACCCGTACAAAAAGAGCACTTATTTTCTGGAGTTATTTCAATTTTTAGTATATTTTTGTTGGTAGACATTCAACCACACCATAGTATTATTAAATTCAAATAAGAATTATAACAGCTCATTAATCAGTAAAAAAATATGTTCGATAAAATAAAAAATAGTCCCTACCTGAAAGACAGTGAATTTCAACAAGCCATTATCCGGATTCTTTTCGGCATAAGTTTAACTGCGTATATTGGTATCGGTATGAGCACCCATTATTACCCTGCTCATTTTCTCGACTATAAAATATTTGCAACAAGTTTTTTTCTTTATTCCACACTTACAATTACTTCCGTCATTATTTTTCCCAATGTCTGGTATCGTCGCTACCTCACTACAGCAATTGATATTTTCTGCCTTTGTTACGCCATGTTACTAACGGGTGCCGGCCCGTTTAGTGCTTACTTTCTTATTTTCCCCTGGATTTTTATCAGCAACGGGGTACGCTATGGTAAAACATCACTCACTTACACCACTGTCATTAGTACTATTTCATTCTCAACGGTTGTTTTAACGACTGGCTCAGGCTATTCACATTATATTGAAGCATCAGCTTATTTTCTTTTTTTATTAATCTTACCTTTTTATATCAACATCATGCTAAAACGTGAAATGGAGGAACGTGCTGAAAAAGAACGTGCGTTGAATACACGAAATGAATTTTTGGCCACCATTAGTCATGAGATCAGAACACCCATGAGTGGCATTATTGGCATGACAAAATTACTGGAACGAACTGAACTTAATGAGCAGCAACGAGAATATATTTCATCTTTGCACAACACTTCTTCAATTCTTCATTCTCTTATTAACGACATACTCGATCTCTCCAAACTCGAAGCTCAAAAAATACAACTCGATTTACACACTGTTAATCTTAGAAAAGTTATTAATAGCGTAATTCAGATATTTACACCGCAAGCAAAAGCTAAAAATATTCAGCTGGATTGTCAAATTAAGAATATACCCGAAATTATTCGCACAGATAAAAATAAATTACGGCAAATTCTTTTAAATTTAATCAGCAACGCGATTAAATTCACTCAGTCAGGATCTGTACTGGTCAAAATTACTGGCAATAAAAAATATAATGACTTATGGAATATTAAATTTGAAATAATTGATACTGGTTCAGGTATTGAACAAAAAGATATACCACGTGTTTTTGAAGCCTTTTACCAATGCAATAAAACTTCAAATTTACCGCATCAAGGGACAGGGCTGGGAACAACCATTTCTAAAGAACTGGTTGGACTAATGGGCGGTGAAATAGGTTTATCCAGCAACAGTGGAACCGGTTCAACTTTCTGGTTTCAGTTACCATTACAGGAAATAACAAGCAACTCACAAACCATTGACCTGCCATCAGCAACAACCGCTCAAATATCAAAACCTCTCAATATCCTGGTCGCGGAAGACGATTTAATCAATGCAAAGGTCATCACAACATTTCTTAAAGATGAGGGACATACTGTTATTTTAGTCAATAATGGTGAAGAAGCGATTAATAAATTAACCACAGCTAAATATGACCTGGTATTCATGGACATGAGGATGCCCGTTACCAATGGTCCTGAAGCTGCAAAAAAGTGGCGTCAAATTGAAAAGGGAGATTCTCATATACCAATTATTGCATTAACAGCAAATGCATCTTCCGCAGATCGCCAACTGTGCCTTGATTCTGGCATGGATGATTTTTTAATAAAACCTGTCAGTGTCGAACAACTTAATGATGTGATACAAAAACACAACTAAAAACATGAGCCAGTCAAATAATACAGATACTAATTTGGAGCTGCGAAAAAAGCTCAAGGCACTCATGTCCAATGCGCAAAAAAATGAATCAAAACTGCAAAAAATGCAGCAACAGGAATTACGTTTCATCAGCGCAAACAGCCTACCTGAACTTATTAATATTACTTTACAACAATACCGGGATACCTACGAACTGGATTATGTATCATTACTATTAATTGATCATACTCATGAAATACGTCGTGTAATTGAGTTTATGAATCCTGAATTACTTAAGCTGCCTACACTCATTTTTTCAGATTCACATACCCAACTCGAAAATGTTGTTATTGCCCAGACTGCAGCCATGGAAAAAAGCAGACCAGCAGACTTCCAAAAAACATTATTTCCAAACTTCAGGGATGAGCCTTACCTTGGAAAATGTACCGGCGCTTGTCGTGAAACACTTTTCCCGAACATGCCTAAAGAACCACACAGCATTGCCATTTTACCTTTAATTCGTAATAACAAACTCATCGGCTCACTTAATCTTGCCAGTCTTGATATTGCACGTTTTATAACCGGAACAAGCACTGAATTAATAAAACGTTTATCGTCTATTCTGGCCGTTTGTATTGAAAATGCGGTTAACAATGAAAAACTTAAACTTCTTGGTTTAACGGATGCGTTAACGGGTATTCATAATCGCCGTTACTTTATGCAAAGACTTGAAGAAGAGGTTGTGAGAAGTTTACGCGATCAACGTCCTGTTAGCTGTCTGTTTATTGATATTGATCACTTCAAATTATTTAATGATCGCTATGGTCACTCTGTTGGTGATCAGGTTTTACGTTTTGTTGCCAGTATAATTAAAAAACAAATGCGCTTAAGTGATGTTTTAGCACGTTATGGCGGAGAAGAATTTGCCGTTTTACTAACCGATACAGGTACCATTCTCGCTCAGGAAGTCGCTGATCGTATCCGCCTGTCTATTGCCAACGCTATTTTAAAAATTGAGGGTTTAAGTGATGAGTTAAACGTTACCGTTTCAATTGGTTGCACTACAATAGATCCCACTACAATGACAAAAATGGGTAAACAAGGCATTAAGCCGCTTGGTGAAAGCTTGCTTAATTCAGCAGATCAGGCGTTATACCTGGCTAAAGATGCAGGCAGGAACTGTATAAAGGTTACAGAATTTAATGAGATTGTAACGGCTCAAGCAACAAATTAAATTTAGCAGGTGACACATACTGCAACACTTCTTTACCTTCTTCCTTATAAATAAGATCAAGACCTTTTTCCGGATAAAGATAATGCCAACCAATTTCTTTTGTTTTTAATTTTATTTTAAAAGTTGGCTGACCAAAACGTTGAATGATGGTCTCTTCATCTAACTGCACCGTTGGGATATAAATTAAGTTTTTCACAATTAATGTTTTTGCTTTATCGGATGCTGGTTTATCAAGTTCATAACGTACACCATTATTTTCAGCTCGTTTTTGTTTATGACCTTCGTTCTTTATTTTAATCAGCTGTTTGTCAGACACATCAAGCGTAAAAATAAAACTTCCTATCAACCCGCCTAACGATATATTTTTATAATACGCTTCTAATGCCAACTTCTTATCTAATTCAAACAGCGCCATTTTTGGCGTATTATTTAAAATAACATCAACCTCTTTTAACAATGTCTCTCCCAATACAACTCCAAACACACGAGATCGCCCATCCGGTAAAATATTTACTTGCCAGGGATAAGTTTGAACAATGAGCTTGCCATTTCCTGTCTTTTCATTAAACGTAAAAAAAAGTACTAATATTACTAAAACACTAAGAATAATAATTTTTTTCATTTATTTGCCTGTAACCAGAAAGTAACCGGACCATCATTTAATAAAGATACTTTCATATCTTCGCCAAACTGTCCGGTTTCAATATATTGATATTTATTTTTTGCTTGCTTAATAAATTCATTAAAAAGTTTTTCACCTAACTCAGGCGCTGCAGCTGAAGAGAAACCTGGACGACAGCCTTTTTGTGTATCGGCAGCAAGAGTAAATTGCGGAACTAATAACAAACCACCCTTTATATCCTGAACACTTAAATTCATTTTACCTTCTTTATCTGAAAAAATACGATAAGACAATATTTTATCAACTAAACGTGAAGCCTGTATCGTACTATCGTCTTTTTCAATACCAATAAAAGCTAAAACACCTTGTTGTATTTCAGCAATATTTTTATTGTTAACAACAACCTTTGCTTCACTGACACGCTGAATCAATGCAATCATATTAATGTTCTCGCCATTTCATCTGTTGCATACACTAACGCATCGACCGTTCCAGCTTCCGTTGCAGAATGTCCGGCATCCGCAATAATTTTTAATTCAGACTTTGGCCATGCCTGGTGCAACTCCCACGCACTTTCCATTGGGCAGATTAAATCATAGCGGCCTTGCACAATGACACCAGGAATATTTTGTAGTTTGCCTGCGCTATTTAATATCTGATTTTCTTCAAGAAATGAATTATTCATAAAATAATGACATTCAATACGCGCCAGACTTAATGCCGTGTGTGCATTGCCAAAATGATCGATGACATTTTTATTCGGTTTAAGTGTTGCGGTACGACCTTCCCAAATTGACCATGCTTTTGCTGCCTGCATTTGTGCAATTTCATTTTTACCTGTGAGTTTTTTATAATAAGCCTGCAACAAATTTTCTCGTTCATTCTCAGGGATCGGCGCAAGATAATCCTGCCAGTAATCCGGAAAAATACGATCAGCGCCTTCTTGATAAAACCAGTTTATTTCTTTTTCCCGGCATAAAAAGATGCCACGTAGAATTAAGCCCATTACCCGATCGACATGGGTTTCTGCATAAACTAAAGATAAAGTAGAGCCCCAGGAACCACCAAATAAAACCCAACGATTAACATTCAGCTGTTCTCTGATCGTTTCCATATCCGCAACAAGCGCTTGTGTTGTATTACCTTCAAGTTCTGCATGTGGGGTTGAACGACCTGAACCCCGTTGATCAAATAAAATAATACGATATAAATCAGGATCAAAAAAACAACGATGATAAACCTCGCAACCGGCACCAGGGCCGCCATGCACAAACAATACAGGAAGGCCATCAGGGTTACCGCTTTCTTCTACATATAAAACATGCGGTTCATCAACTTTTAGTTGATGTGTTTTGTAAGGTTTGATATCCGGATAAAGTGTTTTCATTAATCATTAGTCTTTAAAATAAGTCATAAGTCATAAGTCAAAGATCAAAAGACTTCTGACTAGCTATTAAACACAGCATTCGTGGTGAGCTTGTCGAACCATGAAATACCTAGTTTGTTAATCCTTCGACAAGCTCAGGACGAACGGAGGTGCATAGATAACAGACTTATGACTGATTTTCTATTTTAAAACCTACGGCCACAGCAAGCCCCATAAAAAATAATGAAGCTAAAATTATAATAGGACCAATACCGGTTGCTAAAACTTGTTCCGCCCATGCCATATCAAAAACCCGACCTAAAACCATCATGCCGGAATGCAAAACTGTTCCAATAATAAAACCCCAGCTTAATAATTGTTTTTGCCATACTGCGATAGAAATAAAACAAAGAATAAAACCAGCAACGATATTTAATAATGATTCAAGGTTACCATGTGCATGTGGTCCACCTTTTATATAATCAATCCCAAACTCAACATTACTCAGTTTGCTCATACTTAAGATGCCATCAGTATTCGCCATAGCAATTTGTTTGGCATTTAAAGGTTCTAACTCTTCTTCAAAACCATCTGTTTTTAACTGCGCTAAACGTCCTACACTTGCCTGTTTTTCACCTGCAGTCGTTCCATATTCTTCATACATGTCCACCATCATCGCGCCTAGTGATGCGGTAAAGGCAAAAAATATAAAACCAAATACAATGTTCTTTTTCCCTATCATAACGTGCTCCTTCATATTTTATTAAAACACCTCTGAATTTGTATCTTAGTTGGAACTCAGCATGTTATCTATGCATTTATCTAAATATGAGGAATAAAAAAAGCCCCGTTAAGATTAATCTTAACGGGGCTTTTCAACAGGCGTAAAAACAAATTATGTTTTCTCTTCGCGACTCGCTCTTTTACGTTCGTTATCTGTTAACAACTTCTTACGTAAACGAATGAAATGCGGCGTGACTTCGACTAATTCATCATCATCAATGAATTCCAGCGCCTGCTCTAATGATTGTTTAATTGGTGGTGTTAATGAAATCGCTTCATCGGTGCCTGATGCACGTACGTTGGTTAATTGCTTACCTTTTAATACGTTAACCACTAAATCATTTGAACGTGTGTGAATTCCGATGATCATGCCTTCATAAACTTCGTCATTATGTTCTAAGAACATACGGCCACGTTCCTGCAAATTAAATAGTGAGAAGGCAACGGCTTTACCTTTACCATTTGAAATCAATACACCATTCATGCGCTGACCATATTCACCTGCTTTTACCGGGCCATAATGATCAAATACGCTATAAATTAAACCTGTACCTTGAGTTGCGGTCATGAATTCAGTTCTAAAACCAATCAAACCACGCGCAGGAATAATGAAATCCAAACGAACACGACCTTGACCGTCTGGCACCATGTCTTTTAAATCAGCACCACGCTCACCCAATTTTTCCATGATGCTACCTTGATGCTGTTCTTCAACATCGGCAGTGATCATTTCATATGGCTCTTCTTTAACGCCATCCACTTCACGAATAATAACTTCTGGACGCGACACGCCCATTTCAAAACCTTCTCGGCGCATGGTTTCGATGAGAATAGAAAGATGCAATTCACCACGACCAGAAACACGGAATTTATCCGGTGTCTCACCTTGCTCAACACGTAATGCAACGTTATGGATAAGTTCACGATCCAGACGTTCTTGAATATTACGAGTGGTGACGTATTTACCGTCCTGGCCTGCAAGCGGTGAGTTATTCACCTGGAAGGTCATGCTTAGCGTGGGTTCATCAACCGATAATGGGGGCAATGCTTCAACGTTTGCAGGATCACAAAGGGTATCTGAAATATGCAGGCCATCGATACCGGTAAAGGCAATGATATCGCCCGCTTCTGCTTCTTCAGTTTCAACACGTTCTAAGCCAAGGAAACCGTAAATAATTTGTACACGGCCATTGCGGGTATTGCCATCAACATCAATCAAGGTGATTTGCTGGTTCTTTTTCAGCTTGCCTTGGTTAATACGCGCAATACCGATAACACCGACAAAACTGTTGTAATCCAGTGAAGAAACTTGCAGCTGTAAAGGCGCTTCTGGATCAACTGGAGGAACGGGCACATGATCAATAATCGTTTGGAATAAAGGATCCATGTTGCCTTCGCTCACATCCGATTCTAGACCGGCAAAGCCGTTTAAGCCTGAGGCATAAATAACCGGGAAATCGAGCTGCTCATCGGTCGCACCTAAGCGATCAAAGAGGTCAAATGTTTGGTCTAAAGCCCATTCAGGACGCGCGCCTGGACGGTCAATCTTGTTTACAACAACGATTGGACGTAATCCACGTTTAAGGGCTTTTTCGGTTACAAAGCGTGTTTGAGGCATTGGCCCTTCAACGGCATCAACCAGCAGTAATACTGAATCTACCATTGAGAGAACACGCTCTACTTCACCACCAAAATCGGCATGGCCCGGGGTGTCTACAATATTAATACGGTAGTCCTTCCATTTAACCGCCGTATTTTTCGATAAAATCGTAATACCACGTTCTTTTTCCAGGTCATTTGAATCCATCATGCGTATTTCAGCTTCACCACGCGTATCAATCGTGCCTGATTGAAGTAAGAGTTGGTCAACTAGGGTGGTTTTACCATGATCAACATGGGCAATAATGGCGACGTTACGCAAATTCTCAATCACTTGGGTATTACTCCGGAAATGCAAAAGTTGCGCATTATATAGGTGAATTGGTCAATTACCCAGCAAATTTTTGTAAAATCCAGCTTTTTTATGTTTTTTAGACAATTAAAAATGTATATAGCAAAATTTTACATTTAAGAGTTATAAACATATTTATGCAATATTGTGGATTCATTAGTAATACACTTCATTGATCTCTGCTTACTAGTTTATATTTATAAACTTTCTGGTATATTTTAGCTAAAATACCGTGAAATTTTTCTAACAAAACCGACAATAAATAAATGCATATATTTCGTAGTTTAATTTTTATTCCTTTCCTTGGACTCATTCTGGTTTCATGTTCATCCATGATTTCCTCTGCCACTAATGAAATGGCAAAAAATCTCTCTACTGCCATTACTAATAATGATGATTTAGCAACAGTAAAAGCGGGGGCACCTGCCTATTTACTCATGCTCGATAGCTTTATTGCAGGTGACCCAAACGACAGCAATATGCTTATCACCGCAGCAAAACTCTATAGTGCTTACGCCGGCGTATTTGTAAAAGATGAACTTCGGGCAAAACGCCTTACTCAAAAATCTCTGGATTTTTCATTACGCGCCAATTGCCTTATCGCTGAAGATAGATGCAACTTAAAAACCATTCAATTTAAAAAATTCGAAAAAATTATCGAGCAGTTTGAACCAGAACACATTGATTCACTTTTTACTCTCGGCTCAAGCTGGGCTGGCTGGATCCAAAGTCGCCGTGGCAACTGGAATGCTGCGGCTGATCTTGCCCGTGTCACTAAAATAATAAAGCAGGTCTTACTTCTGGATGACAAATATCAATCTGGTCAGGCTCACGTTTATATGGGCATTCTTAACACCTTGTTGCCACCCGCTTTGGGCGGCAAACCCAAAATAGGAAAAGATCACTTTGAAAAAGCCATTCAAATATCACAAGGTAAAAACCTTATGGCTAAAGTGCTCTATGCTGAAAAATATGCCCGCCTGATTTTTGATCAGGAACTGCATGACAAACTTTTAAATCAAGTATTAAAAGCTGAACCACGATATGACGGCTTTACTTTAACCAACATGCTTGCACATGAGCAGGCGAAAGCACTTCTCATCAGCGGCAAAGAATACTTCTAATCATGAATAGCGAGAGGCCAGATAACGGCGCAAAAAATCAATTCAAAATGCTCACTTACTTTATGTAAGCTCCGCTTTTTCATCAATTTTTAGCTTGTTCTCTAACCTCTCGCTACCCATGAACAGAAAAATGAAAAGTTAAAGAACAAGTACCCTTATAATTAAATGCATATAACAGTAGCCATTGCTATAATCAGGCGATGAGAGAACATATGAAATATACCTTTATCCGCTTAACACTTTTAAGTTTACTTTTATTTGGCACAACAACACATGCCACGGTAATAAAAATCGCTACGCTTTCCCCTGATGGCACCGCATGGATGAAAAAAATGCGTCAGGCTGCAAAAGAAATTTCTGAGCTTACCGATAAACGGGTAAAAATTAAATTCTACCCTGGCGGCGTCATGGGTGATGAAAATGCCGTTATGCGCAAAATGCGCATCAATCAATTACAAGGTGCGGCCATCAGCAGCGGTGCTTTAACGCATTACTTTAAAGACAGCAGCCTTTATGGCATGCCTTTTCTTTTTAATTCTCAGGAAGAAGTCCTTTATGTGCGTAAACACATGGATAAACTCATGATAAAAGGGCTGGAGAAAAAAGGGCTTATCTCATTCGGGATCGCGGAATCAGGCTTTGTCTATCTTTTATCCAACAAGCCTATTCAAAGTATTGCCGATCTAAAAAAAGAAAAATTCTGGATTCCTGATAATGCCTCTGCCCGCGATACTGTTAAGTCATTTTCACTCAAACCAATCCCATTACCTTTTGGTGATGTTTTAGCTGCCTTACAAACACATTTAATTAATACTATTATTGCATCTCCCATCGCCTCCATCGCTCTGCAATGGCATACCCAGGTTAAATACTTAACAGACATGCCGATTTTATATAGTTGGGGGACCCTAATCATTAGTAAACGAACAATGGAAAAACTTAAGAGAAAAGATAGAGTTATTGTTCATAAAGTTATGTCTAAAGCCTTTAAAGAAATTGATCAGCAAAATCAAAAAGACAGCGACGCAGCATTAACAGCATTGAAAAATCAGGGTATTACTTTTATTAAACCAAGTGAAAAACAATATGCTGAATGGAAAAGTATTGCATTACGCGGCAATAAAGAACTCGTTGAAACCGGCAGTAACAGTAAAGAAATGTACGAACTTGTGCAAAAACTTATCGCCGATTACCAAAAAAATAATATTAAAGTTACTGTGTTAAATTAAAAACCAAAACCTCGGCCATACAATCAAAGTGCAAAAAAAATTACTCCGTATTTATAACGCATTACTTGCAATTGAAACATTTCTTTTATTGTTTTTTTTACTAACCGCAATTTTACTTTCCAGTTCACAAATCATATTACGTAATTTTTTTGACTCCGGTATTTTCTGGGCAGATTCAGCCTTACGTATTCTTGTTTTATGGATTGGTATGATTGGCGCAATGTATGCCAGCCGCAAAAAAAGACACATCCGCATTGATATATTATCTCACTACCTGAATAAAAAGCTACGCAACAAAATCAACCGCGTCACTGAATTTGTCACCGCCATAACGTGTGGCATTGTTGCATTTTACAGCATTAAATTTATTCAATATGAATATGAAGATGGCCAGATTGCTTTTGCTAATGTCCCCGTTTGGTTATGTGAAGCAATAATCCCAATCGCTTTTATCATTATAGGTCTGCGCTATTTTATCTACTCCGTTCTACCCGGCTATACATTAAATCCTAAGCCTGGTGACATAAACCCACAGAGTGAAGTTAAATGATCTTCGCTCTTATTATTGCTGTTATTCTCATACTCGCTTTATTTGGTATGCCCCTGTTTGCGGTTATTCTTTCTATTGCCATTACCGGTTTTTATTTTGCTGACATTGATCTTGCGGTTATCAGTATAGAAATTTACCGTTTAACCAATACACCACTGTTACTTGCTTTGCCTTTATTTACTTTAGCCGGTTATATATTAAGTCACAGCAATACCTCGCAACGACTGGTAAGACTATCTCGTGCATTTCTTGGCTGGTTGCCGGGTGAGCTTGTCATTGTTAGCTTGTTTACCTGCGCTTTATTTACCGCTTTTACCGGTGCAACGGGTATCACCATTGTTGCACTCGGCGCGTTACTCTACCCGGCATTAAAAAGTGCAAACTACAATAAAGATTTTAGTCTTGGATTAGTCACCACCTCAGGCAGTTTGGGTTTATTATTGCCGCCCTCATTACCCCTTATTATTTATGCCATCATTGTGCAGCAAATGGATATGGAACAATCCGTAACCATTAAAGAACTTTTTATTGCTGGAATATTCCCCAGCCTATTAATGATTTTTTTTATTATTTTATGGAGTGCCTGGACCAATCGAAATATCGTTCAGAATAAAGTTCCTTTTAATAAAAAAGAAGCCTTTGCAGCATTAAAAGATTCCAGCTGGGAAATCCCCTTGCCTTTTATTATCCTGGGTGGAATTTATGGCGGCATTTTTGCCATATCTGAAGCAGCGGCAATTACCGCTTTATATATTCTTATTATTGAAGTTTTTATTTATAAAGAAGTGAGTCTTAGAGAGCTACCTGAAATCGCCAAAGAATCAATGTTAATAGTGGGTGGTATACTTTTAATTTTAGGCGTTTCGCTTGCCTTAACAAATTATTTAATTGATGCAGAAGTTCCCAGCGAATTATTTAACTGGGTTAAAAAATATATTCACAGCCCAATTACATTCTTACTTTTCTTAAACATTTTCCTGTTACTGCTCGGTGCAATACTCGACATTTTTGCAGCACTTGTGATCATGGTGCCACTGATTGTGCCATTGGCAATTGGTTACGGTATTGATCCCGTTCATCTGGGTATTATATTTCTCGCTAATATGCAGCTCGGTTATTTCACTCCCCCCGTTGGTATGAATTTGTTTATAGCCAGTTACCGCTTCAATAAATCGATTACGGATATTTATAAAGCGACTATTCCATTCTTTTTGGTTTTACTTGCGGCAGTACTTATCATTACCTACTGGCCAACTTTATCACTGGTGCTTGTTCGTTAAAAGCAGTCGTAAGTCTGTAGTCCGTTCGTCCTGAGCTTGTCGAAGGATGAACGGATGAATGTTCATGGTTCGACAAGCTCACCACGAACGGGGATTCGACAAGGCTATCCTGAGTATAGTCGAAGGGCTCAGGATGAACGGACTAAAGACTTACGATTTTATTTAATAATGCGGAGGTGGGGGTTCTTTCTCATCTGAAACACTGGATGACTCTGCTACACTGGCGATACGCAAACTCAGAAGTCTTATTTCTTCTCGCAACTGATCAAGTTGTTGTTGCTGATCAGTAATAACAACATTTAACTCATTAATGGTTTCATCCTGAAAAGCCAGTTTACTTTGCAGTTCTATTATTTTATTTTCCATAGCTGATTTTATGTACTGCTATTTTGTAGCACGGCGTTGCTTAACCGCATCAGCTAAATTCTTTAATACCGCCACACTGTCTTCCCAGTTAATACAGGCATCGGTAACACTTTGGCCATAAACCAGTTTTTTACCATCTTCAACATCCTGCCTGCCAGCGACAAGGTGGCTTTCTATCATCACGCCCATAATATTTTTATTACCCTGCGAAATTTGTTGCCCGATATCTTCCGCAACATTAATTTGTCGTTGATGATCTTTTTGACTATTAGCATGACTACAATCAACCATTAAACGTGGCTGTACATTTGCTGCTGTAAGCTCTTTCACAGCCTGCTTCACATGTGCAGCATCATAATTTGGTTCTTTACCACCACGTAAAATAATATGGCAGTCGTCGTTACCCGTTGTGGCAAAAATAGCAGAGTAACCTGCTTTGGTTAATGAAAGAAAATTATGCGGGCGGCTGGCAGCACCAATAGCATCAATTGCAACTTTTAAGGTGCCGTCAGTACTATTTTTGAAACCCACTGGCGAAGATAAGCCTGAAGCTAATTCACGATGCACCTGGCTTTCTGTGGTACGCGCACCAATCGCTCCCCAACTAATTAAATCAGCAACATATTGTGGTGTGATCAAATCAAGAAATTCAGTCGCTGCCGGCACATCCATGTCATTCAGATCTGCTAACAAACAACGCGCAAGATGCAGGCCCTTATTAATTTCATAACTTTCATCAAGGTTTGGATCATTAATCAAACCTTTCCAGCCAACGGTAGTACGCGGTTTTTCAAAATAAACGCGCATTACAATTAACAGATCATCAGCCAGCTCATTTCGAATCTCTTTTAAACGTGTTGCATATTCACGCGCAGCATCAGGATCATGAATAGAACAAGGCCCGATAATCACTAACAGGCGATCATCCTTGTCATACAAAATATCGTGTATTGCCGTCCGGGTATCAAAAATTAATTTACTGGCTGACTCTGAAATCGCACAATCTTTATGTAATTGTTCCGGCGAAATGACTTCATTCATCGCGGTAATACGTATATCGTCTGTTTTGTATTTCATACTCATAGTTTACTACTTATTTAAATGTTTATTCATAAATGCCGCGGCACGTTGTACCGCATCTTTTGATGCCAAATCATCTGCAAAGGTTCTGACATTTTCAGGTCTAAAATCAAAACCACGACCAACTCCGGGATAAACAATGACACGGGCATCACGACCTTTTTTACGTAACGAATTAATCCCTGATTCAATCACACGACGGCGTTGATACTGCTCTTCATCACCAATAAAAACCAGCATCGGTATTTTCATTTGATCCACTTCGGGCGCATAACCATAAACTTGCGCTGGTTCTGGCGCGTTTGGATCCTGCAAATGCGGGTAATACGAGACGTAACAGGCAACATCTTTATTTTGCCGCTTAAATGTTGTCGCGACTTTTAGGGTGTAATAACCGCCTCGAGTATGCGAATACAAACAGGCTTTTTTACTGCTGATATCTTTACGCGCGAGCAAAACATCCAGTCCATTATTAACATCCTTTTCCAGCTCATAATCATGCTCTATTGGATGTGTATCTAAAAAATGAGCCTTATAAATATCCGGCGCCAATACCACGAAACCACGCGCAGCAACCCGTTTAGCATGACGCTGAAGCAATTCACCCAGGCCTCGCCGTCCATGCTGGAAAAAAACGGCAGGAAATTTCCCTTTTTTCTTTGGCCGTACCACCATAACAGGAACATCAACCCCGTTACTGTTATAACTGCTCCATGTTACCTTCACATCGTAATTTTTTACTGTAGAGATTTTACCTTCATTCCACCAGCCAGTACTCCACCACCAGCTATTATCCTGCTTTTCTTCGTGCGCACTAATGGACAGTGAAGTGAAAATTATCGCGACAAATGGCAATAAATGCAGTTTTTTCAAGATTTGCTCCTACAAAATAACTATTTTCTCAATTAAAGCGTTCATTTGCTTCAAAAAGTTCATTATTTTACTCCAGCTTTTCACTAAACGCCTAATAAATAGTGACACCTTTGCTCCGATAGCCAAGGTCAAATAAAGTTTTTTTAATTTATTGGAAAATGAAAAGGAAAAAAAATGGGATAAAGATCAAAATGAGTGTTAAAAAAGTTTAACTTTATTTATTACTTCCCTTTACCCTTTGGTTTTTTCTGCCTGTTTTCCCCTTGCTCAACTTATGCTCGTTTGTATATTTAGTGACAAAAGGTTTCGATTTCGTTTTTTTAGTCACTTCATTTTTATTCCCGCTTCGCCTCTTACTCTCACTAACCTTCGGCTGAAAAGTCGGAATTAAATGACGTTTACCATTACCGATTAAATCTTCCCGGCCTAAACGTTTTAATGCTTCTCTTAATATTGGCCAGTTACGTGGATCGTGATAACGCAAAAATGCTTTATGCAAACGACGTACTTTTAAATTTTTCGCAACAAAAAGATCTTCACTGCTGTGTGTTACACGCTTCAATGGATTCTTGGCCGAGTAATACATTGCACTTGCGGTTGCCATCGGTGAAGGAATAAACGTTTGCACCTGATCAGCACGGAAACCATTTTTCTTTAACCATATCGCAAGGTTCATCATATCCTCATCAGTGGTGCCGGGATGAGCCGCAATAAAATAAGGAATAAGATATTGTTCCTTACCGGCTTTTTTTGTTGCTGCTTCAAACATTTCCTTAAAGCGATCATAGGTTCCAATCCCAGGCTTCATCATTTTCGATAAAGTATTTTCCTCGGTATGTTCAGGTGCAATTTTTAAATAACCACCCACATGAAAAGCAACCAGCTCCTCTACATACTCAGGTGATTCAACTGCAAGGTCATAGCGCACACCGGAACCAATCAATACCTTTTTAATACCAGACAACTTACGTGCACGCTTATATAAAGAAACTAAAGGCGAATGATCAGTATTTAAATTTTGACAAATGCCCGGATAAACACATGAAGGTTTACGACAAGCCGCTTCTATTTCCCGGCTCTTGCAGGCAAGTCGGTACATGTTTGCTGTCGGTCCACCCAAGTCTGAAATAATACCGGTAAAACCCGGTACCGTGTCACGTATTGTTTCTATTTCCTGAATAATAGAATCTTCAGAACGATTTTGAATAATGCGCCCTTCATGTTCCGTGATAGAACAAAAAGTACAACCACCAAAACAACCACGTTGAATCGCAATTGAAAAACGAATCATTTCATAAGCAGGAATTTTTTTCTCACCATACATGGTATGCGGCAGCCGGGTGTAAGGTAACTCGTATAACCGATCCATTTCTTTAGTCGTTAATGGCAACGGCGGCGGGTTTAACCAAATATCTCTTTTGCCATAGCGCTGAACGAGTGGCCTTGCATTACCGGGATTTGTTTCAAGATGTAAAATACGCGAAGCATGCGCATAATAAACTTTGTCTTTTATAATCTGCTCATATGATGGCAAACGAATATAACTTTTTTCTCTATTAAGTTTTTCTAAACGTTTCTTTTTTAACTCTGGTTGAAAATCAACTACCGCTGCCGAAGAATCATTTTCAATTTCATTATTCGATGTGTTTTCTGCATAAGGATTTCTTAGCTCATCAACTTTTCCTAACTCATCTATATGCGTTGAATCAATCTCATCCCAACCCTTGGGTAATTCTTTACGAATAAATCCGGTACCACGAATATCGTTAAGTTCCTGAATCGTTTCTCTTGCTGCCAGACGATGCGCAATTTCAACAACTTGTCGTTCACCATTGCCAAACACCAGCATGTCAGCTTTTGCATCAAGTAAAATAGAACGTTTAACTTTGTCTGACCAGTAATCATAATGCGCGATACGTCTTAATGACGCCTCTATGCCGCCAATAACAATCGGCACATCATTAAAAGCTTCGCGTGCACGTTGCGCATAAACCACCACCGAATGATCCGGACGCTTGCCCCCTTCAGCATCGGCAGTGTAAGCATCATCTGAACGAATACGCCGATCAGCGGTATAACGATTAATCATGGAATCCATGTTGCCGGCGGTGATACCAAAAAATAAATTAGGTTTGCCTAAAATTTTGAAAGCCTCAGCACTCTTCCAGTCTGGTTGAGAAATGATGCCAACCCGAAAGCCCTGCGATTCAAGCAAACGCCCGATCAAGGCCATGCCAAAGCTGGGATGATCAACATAAGCGTCCCCGGTCACCAGGATAATATCGCAACTGTCCCAGCCTAAATTTTCCATTTCTGTTTTAGACATAGGCAAAACAGCAGCAGTGCCAAAGCGCTTGGCCCAGAACTGACGATAAGAAAAAAGGTTTTTAACTGGTTCCATGGTTTTAAGTAAATTTCAGATGTTTTGAAGGGGAATTAATCAAAAATAATAATGCTTATTATAGCCTGTTATTTAACATGAAAGTGAAAGAATCCTGTCATAAAGCTGCAATAAGCCAGCGTTACATTCATCCCAGGTATTATTTTTGAGGAATTAAACATGTCACGTTATAAAATTAAAAGTATTGAGCAAGTCACTCCACCCATTGGAGCTACCGATAATCACTGGTATAAATATGTTATTGCGAATGACCTGAATACCATTACAAGTTTACGTTCAGGTTCAAAAAAAGAAGTTCAAAAATTTGCCGCTGACTCAATTAAAAGATTAAACGAAAAATATCTCACCCACATTAATTTTAAAATTCACAAACCGGTAAATGAAGTTAATTTTTCTGCGTATTTATAGCTTATATTCATAAAACTGTCATAAAACAATTGCAAAATACTGTTTCTATTTTAAAACAGGATATTTTTATGCAAAAAGAAGATACACCACCCGTAGAATTATGGCGTTGGAAAATGATTAGAAAGGTGGCTGATTATATCAATGAGCCTGATGATATAAACATGTCAGAACTTAAAGCAATGATTGAAAGTTATCGGGACTATCATGATTTCAAGGGTTATATTCCGAGCAGCTTCAATCAGTAATTTTTTTATCTTAAATCAAATTTATTACTTCGACCTTGCAGGCAATTATCCTTTGCCAGCATTTCAATATAAACATCAAAATCAGGAAAAAGAAAATTATTTTCATTATTTTTCCTGATTTGTAACGCCAGTAAATTATCAATTACGGCTGAATATATTTTCATAACCCGCGCTTTACGCAATGATTTAATTTCCTTTGTTACATCATTATCATTTGAACACGCCAAATGATAAAACAATGACATCACGTTTTTTGAATTAACATCCAGCTCTCCTAAAGCACCATAGACATGATGTTGCGGAGGGAAAATAGGCGCAACCATTCTTAATAACTGCACCATAATCTTATTATCAAATTTTATATTAATGTCATTTTTATCACTCAGGATTAAAACAATAAAATCCAGTAGCGGCATAATTTTTATTTTCGCCCGGCCGGCATAATCTGAAAGCCTGGCAAAATATTTATCTGGCGAGAGTAAATAAGCTGCCGCCATCCAGTACAAACGTGTTTTTTCATTCAACTGCTCATCATTTTCCAGAGCATACTCACAAACAGTTAAAAATTGTTTCACTTCACTGTACTTAAAAGCAAGGTGTAAAAGTTGAGATAAGGTTTTTGTTTTGCATAAAAACCAATGTTGTAACAGTGATAAAATACAATACCGGATTATCCGAACATCAGGTTTAGCACTTAATACTAAATTTATCCCCGGTAAATAAGTGGCTTGATTTTTTAACATCGCAATCCAGTAGCAGGAGATAGCAGGGATAACTTTATCTGGGTGCTCAGCCAGTAAATAATCAAACCAGATATCAGAATAACCCGTCTTATTTGAAAAATGAAAACCAACGGCTTTTTCAATAATAGCCGGATTCAATTTTTTAATATCGGCAAGTGATTTTTTTGCAATTAAATCCAGCCCGGCAAGAATGATATAACCTTCTGAATATTCTTTTTTTATCGCAGCAGCATGCCCGATTTTTTCTAACGAGGGTATTTCGTCACTGCTTAAACTTGATAAAAAGCCTTCTAATATAGCATCATCAAGCTCACTGTTTGCCAACAAGCTTACTTTATCTGTTGCGGTTAATTCACTATCAATAACATAAAATAGTCCCAGGTAGGCTTTTGCAAACGGAATCAATAATTGAATATTTTCTGCTGTTTTAATTGACGTAATTTGCGACAATAAACGTTCATCATTTTCCAGGCGTGTTAATTCAAAATCCAAAGTAAATAACCTTATTTTACGTAACAATTAATCACGTTATTATTACATAGTTATCAGTTACAATGTTTTTGCACTATAGTTTTTTTGTTATTAATCTTAAAGAGAATTAAAAATGGCCACTCCAGACTTAAAACTAATCAGCTTTACTCTTTGTCCTTATGTGCAACGTGCAATGATTGTTTTGAATGAAAAAAATATTTCATTTGATGTTGAGTATATAGATCTCTCCGCACCGCCACCGTGGTTTTATGATGTTTCACCACTGGAAAAAGTACCGGTCTTACTTGTTGATGAGAAACCTCTTTTTGAGTCCATGGTTATCTGCGATTACCTTGATGAAATTACAGCAGGTTCGCTTTACCCGTCAAATGCTTTTGCAAAAGCACAAAATCGTGCATGGATTGAATTTGGTAATGAAATTTTAAACTCAACCTATGATTTTTTTCTCACTGATGATCCTAAGAAGTTTAAACACTTAAAAAACATTTTAATTGATCGTTTTGAAGTACTTGAAGATGAAATCAGTAATGGCGATTATTTTAATGGCGCAGATTTTTCAATGGTTGACGCTGTTTACGCGCCTGTCTTCCGTTATCACAAAAGCATTGCTGGCTATAAAGACTATGGCATATTTGAAGATGCGCCTAATGTTAAAGCATGGGGTGACCGATTACTGGAAAGGCCATCAGTGATTAAATCTGTCCCTGGTTCTTATAAAGAAGACCTGGCAGGTTATTTTAAAAAACTGGATTCTATTTTCAGCAATGAAATAAGCGAAGTTCTTAAAATAAACTAAGTACCGTTATAAAAATTAGTAATCAAGTCTGGTTTCAGATATATTAAATCTTCAATCTGTCATTAGCGGTACTTAAATATGTCTGAACCAAATCAACAAGAAGATCTTCTTTCAATTATTAATCTTCTGGCAGGCGCAGCTCAGGCGGGTTCAAAAGGTATTATTGCGCAGGCAGCATTAAATGTTGTTCTTGCTTCTGAAGCCGTAGTGCGGTCACGAAAAATGGAGCTGGATCAGTCTATTCAGGATGCATCAATGAATGCATTAAATGATGCACAAAATGCCTTATTCAATGCATCTAATGTAGAAGGTGCGATGGCTGAGGCGAAACAGGATATTATTGATAATAATCAAAATGTCTATAACCCAAATAAAAAAAGCGGATAATTTAGTGTTATCCGCTTTTTTTAAATTTTTACCCTGATTTTTTAAACCACTTGGGGTAATCCAATCTCAAGACCATTGTTAGCCCAGGCCATCATGCCGCCGCGTAAGTTAAAAACATTGTCATAACCCTGTTGCTGTAAAAACATGCAAGCTTGCGCAGAACGAGCGCCGCTACGACAGACCATAATCAAGGTTTCTTCCTGTTTAAGCTCGCTAAGCCGTAATGGAATAGTGTGCATAGGCAAAGCCTCAGCGCCTGGAATAATGCCGCTGTTCAGCTCAGCCGGTTGGCGAATATCAATAACACGGACAACATTATTTTTTTGCTTTAATTGCGCCAGTTCTGATACTTCAATTTCCTTAATCAAACTCATGCTTCTCACTCAAATGGATATAAAGATGCGACAGTATATTAACAAAAACTAATATTTCAAGCTTTTTTGCTCATTTCAGTTAACTAAACCACGCTAATACGCCATTTTGGGCAGTTTCAGGTAAAATACGTCAACTATTAAGCCCTGCAACTGGATAAACGATGGTCAGCCGCCAACACACGAATAAACGCGAAGAACGCTACCGCACTGCAATGCGACGCTATAAAAAAGACCGGCAACGTAATGTACTGGCACAACCCGGTGAGCACCGTTTCATCCTGATTCTAGATCATCTGCAAGCAGGCTTTAACGTACCTAAAATTTTTCGTTCCGCAGAAGCATTGGGCGCATTTGAAATTCACCTGGTAAACATTGAACCTTTTGATCCGGCACCGGCTAAGGGTGCCTTTCGTAAAGTGCCGGCAAAATTTTTTGACACTATTTCTGATTGCTTTCAAAACTTAGAAGAACGCGGCTATAACCTGTTTACCCTGGAAGCCGACAAAGGAACAATCTTATACGAAGCAAAACTACCGGAAAAAAGCGCTTTTATTTTAGGTAATGAAGATCGCGGCATTAGTTTTGATGCTTCAGCTTACCCGGAAATAAAATGCCTCAGCATCCCACATTTTGGTGTTACTGAAAGTTTAAATGTGAGTATCGCCGCATCCATTGTTATGTATGAATATATATCGCAACATAGAAAAAAATAATTTATTTTTTATCAAATACAAACTGGAAAAATAATGAAGTTTAAACTTTTAAGTATTGGCCAAAAATTCAAATTTCAGGATGAAGTGTATGTTAAAACATCACCCATTGTTGCAAGTAACGTTGCAACCGGACATAACAAAATGATTCCGCGTTATGCTGTGCTTACCTTACTGGATAATAGTGGTGACGAAGAAAAAGTATTAGCAAATGAATTAATTGCGACAAAAGATGTACTTAATAATTTTAATACGTTTTATGAACAATGCATTAAAACACTTGAAGATAATAATGTGCTTGTTCCAATAATAAAAGATGAACTGGATAAAGCCCGGGATGACTTCACACAACAGTTAATGAAAAATACTTAATAACTATAAATAAAAAACCTGCTAATTGCAGGCTTTTTATTTATCTTTACTTCAAGCTGTTTAAGCTATTAGATCATCCGCAACATGGTATTTAGGATCTTCCATCACATTAACTTCAACCATGTCACCGGCATTTTTTAATAACTCATGACACTCCGGACTTAAATGACGCAAGTGTAGTGTCTTTCCTGCCTTAATATATTTTTCAGCGAGATTATCAATTGCTTCAATCGCAGAATGATCGGCTACACGTGAATTTTGAAATTCAATAATGACTTCCTGTGGATCCTCTGCCGGGTTGAACAGTTCCATGAAACTCTTAACTGAACCAAAAAATAGCGGCCCATTCAGTTCATAAATACGTATACCGTATTTATTATCATAGCCCTTCACATTAATATGCGAAGCATGTTCCCAGGCGAAAAATAATGCCGAAACAATCACACCTACCACAACAGCAACAGCCAAATCGGTTGCCACGGTTACAGCTGAAACAAGGATTAAAACAAATGCATCTGTTTTAGGAATTTTTCCCATAATACGCAGGCTTGACCATTCAAAGGTACCCAACACCACCATGAACATAACACCGATCAAAGCTGCCATAGGAATTTGTTCAATTAAACTTGAGGCAAACAAAATAAAGATTAATAAAAACAGTGCTGCAGCAATACCGGATAAACGCTGACGACCACCGGAGTTTACATTGATCATACTTTGACCAATCATGGCGCAACCGCCCATGCCACCAAAGAAGCCGGTCACGGTATTCGCGATGCCCTGGCCAACACATTCACGGTTACCACGACCACGAGTATTGGTTATATCATCAATCAATGAAAGCGTTAATAACGATTCAATCAAACCCACTGCGGCTAAAATAATGGCATAAGGAAAAATTATTGATAATGTTTCCCAGCTAAAAGAAACTTCGGGGCGATGAAAAGAAGGGAAAGCACCTTTGATCGAAGCTAAATCACCTACCTGGTTAGTATTAATATCAAAACCAATTACCATAAAAGAAACAACTAAAATTGCCGCCAGCGCAGCAGGAAAAGCGCCGGTTATCTTTGGCAAAAAATGCATAATCGCCATGGTTAAAGCAACTAAACCTAGCAAAATAAATAAAGCTGAGCCTGTCATCCAGTCCCAACTTCCATCAGGTAATTTTATTTGGAAGTGTTGTAACTGCGCCAAAAAAATAACAATCGCCAAACCGTTGACGAAACCCAGCATTACCGGATGCGGCACAATACGAATGTATTTACCCAAGCGTAATATGCCAGCCAATATCTGAATTAACCCCGTCAACACAACCGCGGCAAATAAATATTCCACGCCGTGTTGAGCTACGAGAGCTACCATCACCACCGCCATGGCACCGGTTGCACCGGAAATCATACCGGGACGACCACCAAAAATAGCGGCTAACAAACCCACCATAAAGGCCGCGTATAAACCCACCAGTGGATCGACACCGGCAACAAAAGCAAAAGCAACCGCCTCAGGAACCAGGGCGAGCGCAACGGTTAAACCGGAAAGAATTTCATTTTGAAAACATGCGCGATTGGCGCAACCCAACTGGAACATAGAATAACTCCGGGAAATAAACGGCTCATAGTAAAAAAGAGGCGCATAATAGCAGGATTAGACTAAGAACAAAAAGATTAAACCACGGAGGACACTGAGATACACAGGGAAAACAAATTATTCTTCCTGGATTGCGTTGCGCTACATCCAGGCTACGATATTAAACTGTCAGGGAGATTTAATTTTATGGCCTCCCTTTGTATTCTTTGTACTTAAATTTTTAAAATAAATCCCCGTGCACCCCTGTGTCCTCTGTGGTTCAATCCTTTACATATATCTGACTTAACCAGATGAAGGTTTGATCTTGATAAGATTTTTTGAAACCAGCTGCAATAATCCAACGTTCAATGTCATCAGGATCATGAACAAATGCGCGAAAATCTGAACCACTTAATTTTAGAAAAAAAGCCATAATTTCAATCGCTACTTTTATAAACCAGCGATTACGCGGATAAGTTACAGCATAGACACGTTTTGTTTTAGCGGTTGAGCTATTGACCAGTAATTCTGCAAAAGGATAACAACAGATCACTTTATCTAAAATTGTTACTTCAGCGGGTTCAACCTGATCCAGCAACTCAATAAAATCACCCTGAATGTATTCAGTTCGATCAGCCAGGCCTTTTTCTGCCGCCCAGCTTCTGGCTTCTTTAAGCATATCTCCGGCAAGTTCAATACCGACTGCACTTTTTGCACCTTGTCCTAAAAGAACCTGATGCAAATAACCAACACCACTCCCTACTTCTAATAAAGTGGC
Source organism: Gammaproteobacteria bacterium (assembly GCA_030617815.1). Taxonomy (GTDB): domain Bacteria; phylum Pseudomonadota; class Gammaproteobacteria; order UBA6429; family Thiohalophilaceae; genus JAGLTQ01. The sequence goes on along the minus strand of JAUWUS010000009.1, from coordinate 453 downwards.
ATTGTTATAACCTGCCTGTTTTAAACCTGCCATAAGCTGAAGCTGCGAAGGTTCAAAGCCATTTTTTGCAAAACGACGGCGGTAACTGCGGGCAAAAAATGAAAAAATTCGTCCGCCTGATTTGGAATGTGGACAGCAACAACTCATATTATTAGTTGCTCTTTTCCATCCATTTGACGGTAAACACCGTGCCAATAAACATTCCCGCAAAAGCCAGTATAGATTCCAGTGAGAGTGTAGAGATTCCTGTTAAACCCTGACCAACATTGCAACCATAAGCCATAATAGCGCCTAGCCCCATCAAGCTACCTCCTAAAACAGCAAATTTAATGCCTGCAGTTTTTGGTGCTTCAAATTTAAAACGACCTGTTGCCAGGGCAACTAGCAACACCGTAACAAAAATACCGATAACGAATGAAATAGAAAAAGATAAAGCCGGAATTTTTGCTGATA
>JAUWUS010000028.1 GCA_030617815.1 Gammaproteobacteria bacterium | reverse complement strand
AAGATGAACTCCTCACTAAAGAAGGTGTCATATTTGCAGTTCGTTCAGTACAGGCAGACTTTTTTTTACCGGCAAAATTTAATGATGAATTAATCGTTTCCAGCTGTGTCATAAAAAAAGGCAAAGCCAGTATAACAATTGAACAGGAAGTGATTAAAAAATATCAGGACATAATTAAAAAAGATGATGTTTTATGCAAAGGCATCGTAAAAGTAGCAACACTTGATGGGGTAAATTTTAAACCTAAAGCTATGCCAGCAATATTGTATAACCAAATTTAATAATAAGGGATAAAAAAGTGCAACCTGAGCTTTCAATTATAAGTTTAATTTTCGATGCCAGTTTACTGGTGCAGTTAGTGATGCTGCTTTTACTCGGTTTATCGATTGTGTCATGGGTTATTATTCGCGCAAAATGGATCATGGTTCGTGATGCTAAAATCGCAGCAGATTATTTTGAACGCCGTTTTTGGTCTGGTGGTGATTTATCTGAACTTTATAAAAAAATTGCCGGAAAACAAAAAAGAGTTGCAGGTCTGGAAGCCATTTTTGAATCCGGTTTTCGTGAGTTTGCACATTTACGTAAAAGTCCGGGAATTGATCCTGTTATCACGGTAGAAGGTGCGCAACGGACGATGCGGGTTGCGTTAAATCGTGAAGTGGATGAACTGGAAGATCATTTATCATTTCTCGCAACCGTCGGATCAATCAGTCCTTATATTGGCTTGTTTGGTACGGTTTGGGGCATTATGAATTCATTTTTGGCACTCGGCGCAGTACAACATGCATCAATCGGTTCAGTCGCCCCCGGTATTGCCGAAGCTTTGATTGCAACAGCGATGGGACTATTTGCCGCGATTCCCGCGGTGATTGCTTATAACCGTTATTCTAATGATATTGAAAGACTGATTAATCGTTATGATATTTTCTCTGAAGAGTTTTCAACATTATTACAACGCCAGGTGCACGTTAGTTAATTATGGCGCAGAATCAATCAACGCGCTTTCGTAAACGCCGTATGTCCGAGATCAATGTTGTTCCTTACATTGATGTCATGCTGGTGCTATTGGTTATTTTTATGGTGACTGCACCGTTGTTAACAGAAGGTGTGCAAGTTGAACTGCCACAAACTTTTGCTAAAACCATGGCTAAAGATCAGGAAGAACCTGTTGTTGTCTCAGTGGATGCCAAAGGACAATATTATATCAATATTGGAGATGATACGGATAAACCTTTAAGTACAGAAAAACTGATTACCCGTGTTGCAGCGGTTATGCGCCATCGACCTGGTCAGGGTATTTATATTAAAGGTGATAAATCCGTAAATTATGGTGCTGTTGTCTCTATTATGGCTCAGTTACAAAAAGCAGGTGTTGGCCGGGTGGGTTTGATAACTCAAACGCCGGATTTATAATTAATGACTATTTGGAAAATTATAAAAAAAAATCCGAGTGCTCTTGTTTGGGCTATTGTTATTCATGTACTTGCTTTTATTGCGATTGGTGTCAGTTTTAAATCTTCTGATCCTAAAATTTCAGAAACTAAACAGACAAAGGTAATTGAAGCTGTAGCTATTAATGAAAGTAAAATACAGGAAGAAATTAATAAATTAAAAAAAGCGGACAAGCGGAAGAAGAAAAAACAAAAGCGTTTACAGGATAGAGCGAAAAAAGCCAAAAGAGATCGGCGTAAAGAAGAAAAAAAATTACGGGCGTTAAAGAAAAAGCAAAAAGAACAGCAACGGATAAATAAAAAGAAACGTGTTCAGGAAAAGAAACGCATTGCAGAGTTTGAGCGTAAACAAAAAGAAACTAAAGAGAAGTTAAATAAGCTGGAAAAAGAACGTCAGGAAAAACAAGCCGAACTGGAACGAGAAGAAAAACAAAGACAAGAAAAAATCGCACAAATTAAACGTGCAGCAGAACAAAAAAAACGAGCTGCATATGTACAGAGCGAAGTTTCCAGGTATAAAGGTTTGATTCGAAGTCAGATAACACGTCATTGGATTTTTCCAGCGAGTTATCAAAAAGGGATGAAGTGTAAAATTCTGGTTAGATTGATTCCGAGTGGTGATGTGGTGAGTGTTCGGATCATCCAAAGCAGCGGTAACAGTGCTTTTGATCGTTCGGTTGAAATGGCGGTGAATAAGGCTTCACCATTACCTGTACCAAAATCAGACACCGGACTATTTAACCACTTTCGAGAAGTTGAATTTGTCTTTGATCCAAATGCCTGAATGTAAGGTATAGGACAGAATAAAATTATTAAAATTAAGAGTGAAAAAAATGTTACGCAAAAGTATATTAATTTTATTTTCATGGTTACTTGTTAATTCATTGGTTCATGCTGTCTTAACCATTGAAATTACTCAGGGATCGGAAAGTGCCCAACCGATTGCAATTATTCCTTTTGCATGGAAAGGAAAAGGCGTACCACCTGCCAGTATAAAAAATATTGTTGCAGCGGATTTACAACGCAGTGGTCAATTCTCCCCTTTGCCGAATAAAGATTTAATTTCTCATCCTCATGACGGAGCACAGGTTAATTATCAGACGTGGCGCAGCTTGAACGTTGGATATCTGGTAGTGGGAAAAATTCAGGCGGAGGCTGATGGTAGTTTTCAGGTTGAATTTCAGTTACTTGATGTTTTTAAAGGGCAGCAGCTGGCTGGTTACAGTATTCGCAGTTTAAAGAGTGGCTTGCGTCGTACTGCACATCACATCAGTGATATTATTTATAAAACGGTTACTGGTGAAGAAGGTGCATTTAATACACATATTTCCTATATAACCGTCACCCGGAATAGAAACAATAAAAAACGTTATCAGCTGGCGATTGCAGATGCAGACGGATATAACGAAAAAATAATTTATAATTCTCCGCAACCATTAATGTCACCAAGCTGGTCACCGGATGGGACACGTTTAGCTTATGTTTCTTTTCTTAGCGGGCGCCCTGAAATTTTTGTGCAAAATATTTTTTCTGCTAAAAAAGAGCGCCTGACTTCTTTTAAGGGTTTAAATAGCGCACCTCGTTGGTCTCCTGATGGTAAGTATATTGCGTTAACTTTATCGAAAGATGGCAACCCGGAAATTTATATCATGAATGTAAATTCACGTAAATTAACTCGTATTACGCGAAGTTATGCGATTGATACGGAAGCAGAGTGGTTACCCGATAGTAGTGGCTTGATTTTCACTTCTGACAGAGGGGGTTCACCACAACTTTATGAGGTGAAGTTAAACCGTTATAGAGTAATAAACCGTCCTAAACGACTCACCTTTGAAGGTAATTATAATTCACGTCCAAGCGTTTCTTCTGATGGTCGATATATTGCAATGGTGCATCGAACTCAAGGTAAGTTCAGAATTGCTGTGCTTGAAAGGGCGACACAACATTTTAATGTTTTAACAAAAGGTAAACTGGATGAATCTCCCAGTTTTGCACCAAATGGACGTATGATCATTTATGCAACGGAAGAAAAACATCGAGGTATATTATCAGCTGTTTCAGTTGATGGTCGAGCACGACAACGTTTGAGTTTTAAGAAAGGTGATGTACGCGAACCTGTGTGGTCACCATATAAGGTTAATAAATAATTTCAGGATATAAGGAGCATAATGTGAAAAATTTAGTGCGCAATTTTATAATATTGGGTGTCATCGTAACACTGGCGGGTTGTGGTATGAAGCCATTAAAAAAAGGCGATGGAGAATCAACTGACAAGCAACAACAGGATAATCAATATGGAAAAGATTCTACTGGAAAATTTTCTTCGGGAGCTTCTTTGGACGTCAGTTCATTAAATGATCCTAACAGCCCTTTATCACAACGTGTTTTATATTTTGATCTTGATAGTAGTCAGGTTAAGGATGAAGACAGAGATATTATTACTGTACATGCTGAATTTCTGGCTGCTCATTCAGATATAATGATTGTACTTGAAGGGCATGCAGATGAACGTGGTTCACGAGAGTATAACATTGCTCTGGGTGAAAAACGTGCTAAAGCAGTAAAGCAGTTAATGACTTTGCAAGGTGTTGCTGAAAGTCAAATTCAGGTGATTAGTTTTGGCGAAGAACGCCCGGTAGCCTTAGGTCATGATGGCGCTGCCTGGAATTTAAATCGTCGCGTAGAAATTCTTTATACTGGTTATTAATATGAAAAAAAGTACATGGGCTATTTTAGTTTCGCTTTTTATAAGTGTGATAAGTACTGCTGCGTTTGCAGCAGGTAATGAAGCGAGTGTTGAAAACCGCATTACCCGACTGGAACGATTAGTAAACAGTAAAGGCCTGGTTGATATTATGGTGCGTGTGGAAAGCATGCAAAGTGAATTACAACGTCTTGTAGGTGAAATAGAACTGCAAAGACATAGCATGGATGAAATTAAAAAGCATCAACGTGATTTGTATTTAGATATTGATCGTCGTTTACTGCAAATGGAACGGGGTTCTGGTATGGGTACAGCACCCATTCCTGTACCGCAGACAGCTGTTGAAACACCGGCATATAAAAGTAATGCGGCACCTAGAGTAAGCAGTCCCCGTAAAGTAGCTCCTGCTCCCAAAGTAATAAAGAAAAAAGAGGGCGAACAAGTTGCTTATCAAAAAGCATTTGATTTGTTACGTGCGCTGCGATATGAGAAAGCCACACAAGCATTTCGTCAATTTTTAAATGACTTTCCTAATGGACGTTATGCGCATATTGCACAATATTGGTTAGCCGAAACAAGTTATCACACAAGAAAATTTAATATTGCTGTACAAGATTATCAGACTTTAATTATTCAATATCCCACCAGCCCAAAACGTGCAGATGCTTTATTAAAAATTGGCTATAGTCAATTTGAATTAAAGTCTTTTGCAAAAGCAACAGCAGTGCTTAAAAAATTGATTAAATCGTACCCGGGAACAACTGAAGCTGGTCAGGCAGAAAACTTGTTACAAAAAATACGTTTGCAAAAAACACGGTAAGTTTTTATGTCACAAGTAACAGAAGCAGAAGCAGGTGGTGATTCATCTGCTTTACGTTTACGCATTACAGAAATCTTTTATTCTCTTCAGGGTGAATCACGAACCTCAGGTTATGCTACGGTTTTTATTCGTTTAACAGGTTGCCCTCTACGTTGCGAGTATTGCGATACTACCTATGCTTTTAAAGGTGGCGAATGGTTTTCCTTTGACAATATTCTTACGAAAGTTAAAAAATATAATACAAAATATATCACTGTTACCGGCGGTGAACCTTTAGCGCAAAAAAAATGTACTGATTTACTTAAAATTTTATGTGATGAAGGTTATGAGGTGTCATTGGAAACCAGTGGTGCACTTGATATCTCGGAAGTTGATAAGCGTGTTAGTCGGGTAATGGATTTAAAAACGCCAGCATCAAAAGAAGAAAATAAAAATCACTATGGCAATATTGATTTATTAACACAACATGATCAGCTGAAATTTGTTATTTGTGATCGCAATGATTACGAATGGGCTGTTGCTAAAATAAAAGAGTATGATTTGTTATCGAAATGTGAGGTTTTATTTTCCACTAGTCACCAACAACTCAAACCACAAACATTAGCGGACTGGATTCTCGAAGATCAGTTAGCTGTACGTTTTCAAATGCAACTCCATAAATACCTATGGAATGATGAGCCTGGACGATAAAAACGTAAAAAATTTAACCACAGAGGACACGGAGGTCCACAGAGAAGAGTTTTAAAATTAAAACCCTGTGTACCTCTGCTCTGTGCTATCTCGGTAATTGCTCCTGCATTGCCCTACCTTCACCCATCCATGGGCTCGTACCTCCTGCGTCCATGCAGTCGCGTGGTTCAAAAGAACTTTTTTCACGCTTTAATCTTTTCTTTATTATTGTAAAATCCCCCCTATGACTAAAAAAGCTGTTGTTCTTGTTTCTGGTGGCCTTGATTCCGCCACCACTCTCGCGATTGCAAAAGATCAGGGTTATGACTGCTATGCCGTGAGTTTTAATTATGGTCAGCGTCATCTGGTTGAGCTGGAAAGTGCGAAAGCGGTTGCCTCTGCTATGGGGGCGATTGAGCACAAAGTGGTTCACTTAGGTTTGGATGACATTGGTGGCTCGGCTTTAACGGATGAAAATATTGCTGTACCACAGAATATTGATGAAAACATTTCGGCTCATATTCCGGTTACTTATGTTCCTGCGCGAAATACTGTTTTTTTATCTTTGGCATTAGGCTGGGCGGAAGTTCTGGATGCTGAGGCAATATTCATCGGTGTTAACGCGGTTGATTACTCAGGATATCCGGATTGTCGGCCTGAATATATTGATGCTTTTCAGGGCATGGCTAATTTAGCGACGAAAAAGGGTGTTGAAGGTCAGTTAATCAAAATTGAAACACCATTGATTCATTTAACTAAGGCTGAAATTATTCAAAAAGGCTCAGAGTTAGGAGTGGATTATGCGCAAACGTTGTCGTGTTACGCGCCTGATGCTGAGGGCAGGGCATGCGGTCGATGTGATTCCTGTCGTTTGCGTAAACAAGGTTTTGAGGCGGCAAATGTTGCCGATCCTACCGTCTATTCTGCCTTATAAATAATGGGTGAAAATTGCATTGTTAGGTTTACATTGGCCTTTTGCGGGTTACATCGTTAGCTGCTTCGGCTATAATTCACGACTATAAAAATACACGTACGACTTCTCAAATAGTCATATAAATCAAAAAGTTATTTCAGGGGACTTCAGATATGTCATTCGAAAGCTTCTTATCGGCACAATCCTTTTTCTTGTGGTCGACATTTACTATCGCCTTTATCTTGGGTGTGGTGGTCAATAAAACAAATTTCTGTACCATGGGTGCAGTGTCAGATCTGGTTAATATGGGTGATGCAGGCCGTTTACGCGCCTGGATATTAGCCGCAACAGTGGCTCTGATTGGCGTCATGTTGCTTGAAGCTTTGGGACGAGTTGATTTGTCTTCAACGCTGCCGCCTTATCGTGGTAGTGAATTTCAGTGGGGACGTTATATCCTTGGTGGGTTATTATTTGGTATTGGTATGACCTTCGCCAGTGGTTGCGGTAATAAAACGTTGATTCGCATCGGTGGTGGCAACATCAAATCAATTTTTGTTTTTGTGGTAATCGCCATTATTGCCTATTACATGGTTGATCCTTTTAAAGAATTACCTTCAACCTGGTATCAGACTTATTTCTCATCGTGGTTAGGTGAAGCGTCAATATCATTAAGCACGCCACAAGATTTAGGCAGTATTGTTGGTAACTGGTTTGATGTTGAACCTTTAACGATGCGGTTCATTGTTGGCGGTATTGTTGCCGTTATTGCTCTGCGTTACATTTTCGGTTCAGCAGACTTCCGTAAAAGTGGCGACAATATTTTTGCAGGTGTTGTTATTGGTTTGATTGTTATGCTTGCATGGTATGTCACTTCAAATGTTGCGGTTACCACTGAAGACGGTTCGTTTAGCATGACTCAGTTCTACGGTGAATGGGACATGATGATGGACAGTGAAGCAGGTAAACCAAAAAATGGCTCTACCAATCTGCAAGCACAATCTTTTACTTTCATTAGTCCAATCGGTCAGATGTTTGGTTATGTTGGTTCGAGTTTTTCCAGTGCGTTTATGACGTTTGGTGTAGTTTCTGTATTGGGTGTGATTTTTGGTTCATTATTATGGTCACTGGTTACTCGTAGCTTCCGTATTGAATGGTTCAATTCATTCAAAGACTTCTATATGCACATGATTGGTGCTGTTCTAATGGGCTTTGGTGGCGTATTAGGGCTGGGTTGTACTGTGGGGCAAGGAATTTCTGGTGTATCCACCTTAGCGTTAGGTTCCTTCCTTGTTTTCATTAGCATTGTCTTTGGCAGCGCGATAACCATGAAAATTCAGTATTACCAAATGGTTTATGAAGATGATGCAACGTTTATTAAGTCACTTTTAAGTTCATTGGTTGATATGAAATTGTTACCAGCGGGCATGCGTAAATTAGACGCAATTTAATGGAATAATTAGGATATTATCGACTCATTGGGCTTGTTATTCCTACTGAGTTCGGTAAAATTCCGCCCTCCAAACAAGGGCCGTTAGCTCAGTTGGTAGAGCAGTGGACTTTTAATCCATTGGTCCCGCGTTCGAGTCGCGGACGGCCCACCATCTTGATGAAAGACCTGTCAGAAATGACAGGTCTTTTTTTTGTAGAGCTTATTTATCTGCTGAAGATTTAATCAATCTGCTTTACAGGCATCTGGGTCGATATTAATGACCCTTGCTGCATGACATAAAGCGGTGTGGCGTTCTGCATAAATATGTCCGCTATCAACCTGCTCAAGAATGCCTTGACTATCAAGGAAACTCTTTACGTTCGGGCGTAAGCCTACAAGGAAGACATAACGATCTTTTGAAGCTAATGTATCGCTGATGATGTCATTCAACGCCATGGAAGAAGTAAAGTCCACGGCAGGAACACCGGTTAAATCAAGAACCAGTGAATCATATTCCTTGAAGTGTGCCAGGCGACGTACCATGCCTTTGGCAGCACCAAAGCTCAGAGGGCCTTCCATGTAGTACAAAAGAATACGACCTTGTGCTTCAGTGAGAATGGCCTTCTCATGATCATTTAGGGGGGATTCTTCAGTTGGGATATTGACTGCGGTAGCACTTTCCATTTGTAAATCAGACATACGTTTCATAAATATGAGTGACGCCATTATCATGCCTACACCCACTGCCACCAGGAGATCGATAAACACGGTCATTAGCAATACGACTAACATGATCGTTATCCCGGCCTTAGGCGCAGAATTAAAACGTTTAAGGTAATCCCAGTCGATAATATCGGTGCCCACTTTAACCAGGATGCCAGCTAATACGGCTTTGGGGATATTGGAAGCCAGTTCACCGCCACCTAAAACAATGACCAGCAGAATCACGGCGTGTAAAGCACCGGAAATAGGGGTTAAACCGCCTGCTTTAACATTCACAACTGTACGCATGGTTGCACCAGCGCCAGGCAAACCGCCGAAAATACCCGCAATGGTATTACCGATGCCCTGACCAATCAGTTCACGGTCTGATTTATGGTGTGTTCTCGTAATATTGTCTGCCACAAGAGAGGTTAACAGGGAGTCAATTGTCCCTAAGCCCGCAAGAGCTAAAGCCGAAAGAATCATATCTGGAAAATGCTCAAGCATGATGGTTGGTAATTGTGGAGAAGGGAAACCAGTTGGGATATTACCCAGAATCGGTGCGCCACTGTCTTTCATCCAAAGCATGTAGACCAGGGTGCCAATGACGAGTGCCAGTAATGGTGAAGGCAACATTTTATTTAATTTGGGGACGAATTTCGGCACACCATAAACAATAGCAAGAACGATTAAGCTAAGTAAAAGTGATGGATTATGAATATTTCTAAAAAATTCGGGCATCATTTGAACGGCGATTAATGGTTTTGCTGAAGTGGCCTGGCCGAGTAAAGGGCCAATCTGAATCAGGATAATAATGACACCAATCCCGCTCATAAAGCCGGATACCACCGGGTGTGGGACGAATTCAATGTATTTACCAATGCGCAAGACACCAAAAAGAATCTGTAATATGCCGCCCATCATAACGACAGTAAAGGCTAATGCGGCCCCGGTTTCCGGGTCACCAGGGAATAAAGAAGTGTATTGAGTAAAAATTAACGCCATAACTACCGTCATGGGGCCAGTCGGGCCAGAAACCTGGGCGGGCGTACCACCAAAAATAGCGGCAAAAAAACCGACAAAAATGGCACCATATATACCCGCGATGGGACCTGCACCTGATGCTACGCCCATGGCGAGAGCAAGGGGTAAAGCAACGACTGCTGCTGTTAAACCGCCATAAATATCACCACGCACATTGTTAAAATGCAGGCCATTAATATAATTCATTCTTATTATTCCTAACTGTAGTTTTCAAATTATGTGCAAAATACTGAATGTATAAGTTACCTGCAAATTACGGGACTGTGAAGTTGTTGCCCCGTTAATTTGTTAAACGTTGAAATTAGTTGCATTTAGAAAGGCAACAGAATTTCTTTGGTCTTTTGCATGACTTCAATTTCTGACTCGAGATTGATCTGATCAGTATTCTCTAATGACTGTTGCATCAACTTCTCATACAGCTCTTTTTGTTCCCAGGTTTGTTGTTGGCCATTTTCATCCTGGATATAAGCTGCCCAGGGTATAAATTTTGTTAAAGGAAATATTTGGTCCGTTTGGGGCGATATATCGATATTTAAACCTGAAATAAACAGGACCTTTTTACCTTTGTAAGCAGGATCTTGCGCAATACTTCGAAAAGTACGATCAAATTCTATTTGTGTATTGGCTTGTGCTGCAGTTAATGCCGGGAATTCTGAACTAACTATGTAAGGCATGACAGGCAGTAGATTTTTTTCAAGGTGATCGCGTCCTTCAGCATGTTGGCTAATATTACGCTTGAAGTAAAAAAGTTCAGGTTTTAAATGTTGCCTAATGGCTTGTTGAGAATCTGCACGCCAATTGACCCCCTTTAAAGTGTTAACGAATTCTTTTGTCGCAATAAAAACTTTTGCCGTACTCAGTGATGCTTCAGGGAGTGGAGGCATGCCGCGATTATCAACATCAATAAAATAATCCAGTTTAAGAAACAATCCTTGTTCTCGTTCAAGGTGGAGTAAATAATTATCAATGACAACGAGATGTTTACCGTTTTCGTATTTTAAAAAAATATTATTTTGTGCAAATTTATATTCGTTTAAATACCATTCTAATGCATTACAAATTTTTCCGCAGTTGGAAGTTGTATTTTGTTGCGAAGTTTGTAAACGCCGGTACATACCAAATTGTTTTGAATCAGGATCGTAACCAACATGGCTTGCCTGAATTATAAAGAGATCTTTTCCGTGCTGGGCGTGTGGGCCATGACGATCAGTGGCAACAATGCCACCCACGAGTCCATGATTAAAGGGAAAGGTGCCAAAATGTTTTGCTAAAAGAATAATGGGATAACCCTGGCTTTCATCTGAGCAAAAAGCACGTGAGGGCATAATTTTGCCTGGCTCAAAACCGAGTGAACGGCAAAGATTATAAACGCGTGGGGCGAAATGGCTATAGCGCATAGAGACAGCGGCCATGTTGAAAGTACCAAGCAGGCTTGGGAGCGACCCTAGGCTTTGATCTGTATTTGGCATTCCACTTTGTCCTTCTTATTTTTTCCTTGTTAAAGCTACGTTCCTAAGATATCCAGTAATAGATAAGCGACAAGCACTATCGAAATCCAGAACACCATACTGCCAGTTGGCCAGCTTTCAGAGAGATGATATTTAGCCATTGTCGATCGTGAGAAGGTTTTACCAATACTTTGCATCGATGTAGTGGCTGTAGTCATCATTGACTCTTTTGCACGCTGGAGAATTCTTATTCCACGTTGCGCGCTTGCAGGTAACAACTTGCGATAGAGCCATTCTACATCTAAATTGGTTGAATGTAACTCAGGCGGGTAGAGCCCTTGTTTGTTTAACCAGACAAATGCCAGTGCAGAGAAAAACAGCAGCTGCAATTGCACCAGAACATGGGTTGTATCGTATGGCCAGTATTCAACTTCCCAAGGCAGCAGGGCATACAGGTATTGCGGCTGAGTACCAACAAAAATACATAACAAGGCGGCAATAGTCATGGCGACCAACATGTTCGTTGGCGCTTCCTTGGTGCGAATACCGGAGTCATGGGCAAAAAAGGCAAAATAGGGAATCTTGATACCAGCGTGGTGGAAGACACCGGCAGAAGCAAACAACATGAGTAACCATAAGTAACCATAGTTTTCACTCATTAGAGCGACCATGATCATGGACTTGCTGACGAAACCACTGAAAAGAGGGAAAGCTGAAATAGACAATGCACCAACAATACATAACACGGTGGTTTTTGGCATCGACTTATAGAGTCCACCGAGATCGGAGCCATTAATATTACCTGCACGATATAACACCGCTCCCATACTCATAAAGAGCAAACCTTTAAAAATCACATCACTAAAGGCATGAGCAACCGCGCCGTTCAAGGCTAAGGCGGTGCCAATCCCGATACCGGTGACCATAAATCCGATTTGATTGATTAAGCTGTAGGCGAGAACTTTGCGCAGATCATTTTCAATCACAGCGTAAAAAATAGGAAAGCAGGCCATGGTGACGCCAATGTAAATTAAAATTTCTTCACCAGCAAAACCACGGGCTAAGGAATAAACCGCCACCTTGGTGGTAAAGGCAGAAAGAAAAACGGTTCCTGTGACAGTGGCTTCAGGATAACCATCGGTAAGCCAGCTGTGTAAAAAGGGAAAGGCCGCTTTGATGCCAAAGGCGATAAAAATTAACCAACCGGCAGTACTGTTTAATCCAATATGATTAAATGCGAGCGAACCGGTGTTGTGGTAGTAGACGAGTGCACCGGCTAATAAAAATACGCCGGACATGACCTGAAAAAGTAAATAGCGAACGCCGGCTTTAAAAGCACGTTCAGTTCCGCGTGCCCAAATAAGAAATACAGAACTGATCGCCAGCAGTTCCCAAAAAATAAACAATGTAATTAAATCACCGGCGAACACTGCGCCTAAAGCACTACCGGCGTAGACTAATCCGGCAACGTGTTGTTTGGTGTCGGTGACGTGTAGCGAATAAATACCGGCAATAAAACTAGCAAGACAAAATAAATAAGCAAACAGCAGGCTGAGTTTATCCGTGCGCATGGCGGTTAACTCATAATCCATAATGGAATACGTTGTTAAAATGCCTGCGTCAAGATTGAACCATAAATGTAAACCGGTGATGAGCGGTGTCACCAGTAAAATAACTTTACGCACATGTCCCTGGCTGACGAGAACGAGTAGCGCACCAATATAAAAAATAATAAAAGGGGATAGCTCAATCATTGTAATAATCTTCTTTACGCATAACGACTTTGCGAATTAATTTTGCTACAACAACCAGTGCAACGCAGGCAACGAAACCGTAGATAGCATAAAACGCCGGTATGTTTTCCCAGACTAAATACACGTGTCGATGAATAACAAAATCGGCAAGCACTAAAATGACACAAAGCGTATAAAAAACATAAAGCACACGTTTGACATTTTCCGGCTTATCAAAAAAATAAATTTTTTCATCTTTTTTATTTTCGCTGCTCATGTCAGGAACCTCCCGTGGCTAACGTCGCCAGTTGATGTAATGGATCGGGATAGAAAAATAAAATAACGCAAGTGAGCGATGTAATGATCATCGCCAGTAACATTGTTTTCGGCGCTTCGGCAATTTCCGTGTAGTGTGACCCACTGGCCGGTTTAGAAAAGAATGCACGAACAGGAATAGGCAGCAGGTAGGCAATGTTTAATAATGAACTCAGCATTAATACTGCAACTAATAATAATTGTCCGGTCTCAACTGCACCTAAGCCGAGATACCATTTACTCCACATGCCACCCAGAGGGGGTAAGCCAACAATACTTAAGGTGGCAATAAAAAAAGCAGTGAAAGTGACAGGCATTGCTCGACCTAAACCATCGAGTTCACTTACCCGTTTTTTATGCGTGGCAACAAAAATAGCACCGGCAGCAAAAAAGAGTGTGATCTTGGCAAAAGCATGCATCGCGATATGCATGGACGCACCCATTAATCCTGCTTTGCTTGCTAGCATTGCACCCAGGGTAATGTAACTTAACTGACTAACGGTGGAATACGCTAAACGTGCTTTGAGATTGTCCTTGGTCATGGCGATCATGGAGGCAAAAAGTATCGTGGCGGCTGCAACCCAGATTAAACCGCCGGTAATGTCATTTGATAAAATAAAATCACTACCAAAAATATAAATGGTAACCTTGAGTAAAGTAAAGACGCCGACTTTTACAACGGCGACCGCATGCAATAACGCACTGACTGGTGTGGGAGCGACCATTGCCGCGGGTAACCAGCGGTGAAAAGGCATAATAGCGGCTTTACCTATGCCAAATAAAAATAACGCATACAGCAAACCTGCCCATGCAGGATCAAGTTTACCGGCTAATATGCCGCCTTGTTGAAAGTCGAGTGTGCCAGCAACAAACCATGTGACTAAAATACCCAGTAAGAAAAGGCCGATGGATGTGCCTAATAAAATACCGAGATAAGTGCGTCCACTACGTCGTGCTTCAGCAGTGCCTGCATGGGTAACAAGCGGATAAGTTGAGAGTGTTAGCAATTCATAAAACAAAAAAAGTGTGAACAGGTTGGCGGAGAAGGCAACGGCCATGGTGCAGGAAATGGCAAGCGCAAAGGCAGCGTAAAATCGGGTTTGATTTTTTTCTTTGTGGCTACGCATATAACCGATCGAATAAATAGACGTAACCAGCCATAGCAAACCGGCAACCAGTGCAAACAACATTCCCAACGCTTCAACTTTAAAGGCGATGCTGAGTCCCGGAATGGGTTCGGCAATCGTTACGGCAAATGAATTTCCATTCATAAACTGGATGGCGAGTCTCACCACTAAAATGGCAACAAGTGCAGCCGTGATTAATGTTACTGCTTCTCGAATATTCGGATGATTGCGGCTGGAAATAATGCCGAACATACCGAACAAGGGTAAGAGTATGATTGCTAAAATCAGCGTTTCAGGATTCATTTATTCATGATTCCTATATCAACGACTCCTAAAACATCGGCGGCTTTTTCCGCAACACCCACTGTTAAGCTGGTATCTAAACCAAAATAGATATTTGCACAGACCAAAACCCAAAGGGGAACTAATAAAAGCAATGGTGCTTCTTGTGCGGACTGATTGGAATCGGTAACGGGTTTAAAATAGAGTGCTTCAATTATCTTACCAATATAAATGACCGCAAGTAACGAACCAAACAGAATCACCACAACTGAAATCCATGCTTGTTGTTCAAGTGCCGCAGTCACTAAATACCATTTGCTAATAAAACCTGCTGTGCCCGGTACACCGATTAAACTTAAACCTGCGATTACGATAGCGCCAAAGGTCCAGGGCATTTGTTTGCCTAAGCCATCAATGTTTTTCATGTTGCATGAGCCGATACGATAAATAATGGCACCAACAGCCATGAATAATGCTGCTTTCATTAAGGCATGATTAAAAAGATGAATCAGCGCAGCGGTTACGCCTTTGCTTGAGGCAAAGCCAATGCCTAAAGCGATATAACCAATTTGTGCAACACTGGAATAGGCCAGTAACTTTTTAATGTTGCTTTGATAAATTGCATATATTGAGGCAAAAATAATGGCTGCCATGCCAGATAATATAAATATGTCATAGGTAGGCGTTGCCAGTAAAAAATCGTCTGGAAAAATAGTGAAAAGCACACGCAGCATAATATAAATGGCTACTTTGGTTGCGGTTGCTGCAAGAAAAACGGTAACAACAGACGGCGCGTAGGTATAGGCGTTGGGTAACCATAGATGTAAAGGATACATGGCCAGTTTTAATGCAATACCAATCATGATAAAGGCAAAACCGGTATGCACTGTTTTAAGCTGACTCAGCTGAGGCAAAAGTTTTGCCAGGTCTTGCATATTTAATGTGCCGGTTTGCGAATAGATTAAACCCACACCAATTAAAAAGAAGGTTGCACCAATGGTACCCATGATCAGGTATTGATAGGCAGAGGTTAGAGCCTGACGGTTTCTGCCCAGACTGATCAGCGCATAAGAAGAGAGCGATGATATTTCTAAAAAGACAAAAACATTAAAAAGGTCACCGGTTTGTGTGATCCCCAATAAGCCTGTTAAGCAAAGTAAAAAAGCACTATAGAAAAGTGGTATCTGATGTTGCGGAATTTCTTTTTCTGCGCTGAGTAAAGCATAAGGCAAAGTAATCGCTGCAATTGCTGCAACAATTAATGCAACAAATGCGTTTACCGCATCAATACGATATTCAATTCCCCACGGTGGAGCCCAGCCGCCTAACTCATAACTGATCACACCATCATTAAGTACCATCCACAATTGGCTGCTGGCAAGAAAAGCACAAATAAATGTGATGATAAGTGTTGTAAGCCAGGGCAGGCGACCACCACGCGGCAAAACAGCAACTATCGGTGCTGCAATAAGCGGGATAACAACAAGTAACAGGCTAATATGATTTCCCATTATAACGAATGATCCATTTCGTGAATTTCATCTTCTTCAATGGTGCCGTAGGATTCTTTAATCCGTACCACGAGGGCCAAACCCAGTGCTGTGGTTGCGACACCAACAACGATGGCTGTGAGGATCAAAACATGCGGTAATGGATTCGAATAGAGTTTTACCCCTTCAGTAATAATGGGGGCAGCACCATCTTTCACAGCGCCCATGCTGATGTAAAGAAAGAAGACTGAAACTTGAAAAATGTTTAGTCCAATAATTTTTTTAATCAGGTTGCCGCGATTGATTACAGTATATAAACCAACCATCATTAAAAAAATCACAATCCAGTAATTATAATGACTAATAAAGAAATCCATTATGGTCTGCCTCGGCCTGCAAAAGCGAAAAAAATAATCAACATGACAGCAGTAACGGTCATGCCGACGCCCAGTTCGACTAATAAAATTCCGAGATGTT
The DNA here is from genome assembly GCA_030617815.1 of Gammaproteobacteria bacterium. GTDB lineage: Bacteria > Pseudomonadota > Gammaproteobacteria > UBA6429 > Thiohalophilaceae > JAGLTQ01. The sequence goes on along the minus strand of JAUWUS010000028.1, from coordinate 11,829 downwards.
GGCCTTTAATTTGTGTGCTGCCTAATACACTGTAATCAAGGTAGTTAGCACCAAGAAAAAGAGGTATCACACCAACGCTGGCATAAAGCACAACACCAGCGCTGGCCAGTAAACGTAAGATGTGTGGTGGAATAATTTTTTCTGCTGCATCAAGTCCAAATACCAAAGCGTAAAGTATCAATGCGGCGCTAAAAATTACGCCGGCCTGAAAGCCGCCGCCTGGGCCAAAGTCACCATGAAATTGAACATAAAGGGCAAAAAGTATAATGAGTGGAATAAGGAATTTTGCGACTATGCGCAAGATAGGGTTACGTTTCATCCTCTTCCCTTTTTTTGTTTATGCCTGGATTTGAATTAGAATTTGGGATTGAAGGTTTACCACCTAACAATAATAAAACAGCAACGCCAGCAGTAAAAATAACCGCAACTTCGCCTAAGGTATCAAAGCCACGGTAACTCGCGAGTACCGCGGTAACAATATTTGGCACACCGGTTTCGGGCAGTGCATTGTTAATGTAATACTGCGCAACATGCATGTTTGCCGGCGCAGCTGGATCACCAAAACCGGGTATATCCAACGTACCGTAAACCAAAACCATACCAGTAATAATGACCACGGCTAATGACAACCAGGGACGATGAGCATGGCTGCGTTTTTCATTATGATTTTTTGTTAATACCAGTGTAGTTAACATTAATATTGTTGAAATACCGGCACCCACTGCTGCTTCTGTAAAAGCAACATCAAGTGCATCCATGACAACAAATAATGTTGCAGATAACAAACTGAAAATACCAAACAACATAATGCTGGCAAAAAGATTTGTACTGCGAATAATGGCTACGGCAGTTATTGCGAGAAAAGCTAACAAGATAATATTTATAATGAGATCAATCATTTCTTATTCTCATCATCTGCAAGTTCAGGTTCGAGACCGCTATGTAATGCTGCATTGGCTAAAGCATGTGAAGCTGTTGGACTGGTAAAAAAGAGAAAAACAAAAATCAGAAATAATTTAAAGGCGGCGAGACTTAAGCCCGCTTGAAAACCCAAGCCAAGCAATATAAGTATGGCCGACAATGTATCTGCGATACCAACGGCATGCAGACGACTATAAAAATCGGGAAAACGATGAATACCGATGGCGCCAATAATGCCCAGTATTCCACCCACGGTTAGACATGCCCAACTTAGAATATCGATGATCATTCAGTATCTGCCTTTGCCGGGTCTGTTTCATCGACACTACTGGAATGAAAGTCACCAACAGTAACCAATTTTAATACGGCAATGACACCAATAAAGTTGATTAATGCATAAACCAATGCGATATCCAGCAAGTCTGTACGACCAGATATAAAAGCCCAAACCGCAATCAATAATACGGTCTTGGTGCCAAATAAATTAACTGCAGCGATACGATCATAAACCGTGGGGCCTGCGATAGCGCGTGCTAGTGCGAGTCCCATGGTGATAAGAATGGCGAGAGAAACAACAATAAACATTATTTTTTAATTACTGCGTCAGGAATTTTTTTGGCCATACTGCCCTTAGTAAGATCTTCAGCGGCTTCTTTTGTCAGTGCGTGAATCGTTAAGGTATCTTTTGATAATGCTACGCTGACTGTACCCGGTGTTAAGGTGATGGAATTGGCATAGATAACACGTCCCAAGTCTGACTTTTGTGGCACGGGAATGTCTACTAATTGTGGACTGATACTGCTCGACGTCATAATACGTTTAACAACGTCAATATTGGCCTTTATTATTTCGTTAAGAATATAAATAAAAAAAGCAGGAAATTGAGAAAAGAGATGGAAGGGATAACTTTCATCATCGATGAGATTCATCCTTGTTGCCAGAAAAATTGTTAAGGCAATGGACGCCAATCCAAGCCCGAGCATAAGGGGCTCAAAGTGTCCTGATAATAAAATCCAAAATATACACAGTAATAGGGTAACACCGAACATTTTCATCTGGGTAATACCGCATTTTAAATTCAGAGCTTAAAATACACAAAAATCAGTCAGAATGCCATTTTTTATGGCATGGATAATAAACAGCGAGTACCGCTATGCTGATTTTCACATAATAAAAAGCGGGCTCCCACTTATATGAGAGCCCGCTTTGTTGTTTGGAACGGATTAAATTAAAGGTAAAAGGCTAAAATAAACTCGCATTTAACCACATGTGTACCCAGATACTGGCCGCATAGCCTAGACCAATCGCCCATGTCCATTTTAGGTGGGCAAAGAAAGTGTAAATACCACGAGCTTGTCCCATTAGTGCAACACCGGCCGCAGAGCCTACCGATAATAAGCTCCCACCAACACCGGCTGTTAGGGTGACCAATAACCATTGACCTTGTGCCATTTCAGGATTCATGCTGAGTACTGCAAACATCACGGGGATGTTATCAACAATGGCTGAAAGAATACCCACGGCAATATTGGCTGAGGTTGGCCCCCATTGGGTGTACATGATGTCAGAAGCCATGGCGAGATAGCCGATAAAGCCCAGACCTCCGACGGCAAGTACAACACCATAGAAGAACAATAGTGTATCCCACTCTGCTCGTGCGATTTTATTGAAAACATCAAAGGGAACGATATCGCCCACATTTTGGTCGGCCTTATCTTCATCATACGGTGAATTTTTAAAGTTATGCGTTTTCTTCAGGTAATAACCAAAGAACTGTAAGTAAGCTAAACCGGTCAACATACCGAGTACGGGTGGTAAGTGTAAGAAATTGTGGTAGCTTACAGCAGTAACAATTGTTGCCAGGAATAATCCAACTATGACCATAGCACCGCGTTTCATATTCACATCTTCATTTGTTGCAACAGGTTTTTCATTGGGTATGGCGAAGTGCATAATGGCAGCAGGCACAACAAAGTTTACAACTGCCGGAATGAATAAAACGAAAAACTCATTAAACTGTAAAATACCTTTTTGCCAAACCATTAATGTTGTGATGTCACCAAACGGACTGAATGCACCACCCGCATTTGCCGCAACAACAATGTTAATTAACGCAAGCACAACAAAACGCTGGTTATCACCACCAACGGCCATAACAACAGCAGCCATTAATAAAGCGGTCGTTAAATTATCAGCAATCGGTGAAATAAAGAAAGCAAGAATACCTGTTATCCAGAATAACTGACGGAAACCAAAGCCTTTATTAATTAACCATGCACGTAAAGCATCAAACACCTTACGTTCAGCCATGGCACTGATATACGTCATGGCTACTAATAAGAATAACATCAGTTCTGCATATTCTAATAAGTTATGACGTACCGCAGCTTCTGCAGCATGGTTCATACCATGACTAACATAGATATAACCAATTAACGCCCAGATAATACCGGCCGCTAAAATAACAGGTTTAGATTTACGTAAGTGGGTAAATTCTTCTGCCATAACAAATAAGTAAGCAAGTACAAAAATAGCTAAAGCGGCATACCCGACAGGATGACTTGTTAAATCAAGCCTCTCTGCTGTTGCAGATGAAGCAAATGTCAAGCTAGGTAATAACAGCATCATCAATGCAGTAAGGATTTTATTCACGAAATATTCCCTCTTTAAAAATAAAAACGGGGCAGAATTAATTCGCCCCGTTCGTTGTTCATTATTTATAACTTAAAAAACAATATTTAACATGGTGAGTGACACAACTAAGAACAGGATAGTCATGACGCCACCGGCTTTTAAGAAGTCAGGGACTCGATAGCCACCTGGTCCCATTATTAAAGCATTAACTTGATGTGTTGGAATCAAGAAAGAGTTTGAAGTTGCTATTGCAACAGTCAAAGCAAATACAGCGGGATCAGCACCGGCTCCAATCGCAATGTTGACGGCAAGAGGAACAAGTAAAACCGTTGCACCCACATTAGACATAACTAAAGTAAAGAAGGTTGCAAGTACAGCTATTACAGCTTGCAAAACCCAGGTAGGTACATCACCCATTATTTTTAATGTTGCATCAGCAATCCACGCCGCAGTACCTGAACTTTCAACAGCAAAACCTAATGGAATTAAACTGGCGAGTAAGAAAACTGTTTTCCAGCTTACCGCTTCATACGCTTCATCCATACTTAGCACACCGCTTAATACCATGCCAATAGCACCAACCAGTAATGAGATAGACAAACGTAAGTCTGAGAAAAGAACGAGGCTTAAAGCAATCGCAAAAAAGAATAAAGCAAAACCTAATTTGTGCGGGCGTGTTTCTTCGTGTGGATATTCAGTGGTAACAACAACGAAGTTTTTATGGTCTTTTTCTAAACGTGCAAGTGAATCCCACATGATGTGACCAACGAGGGTATCACCGGCTTGTAATTTCATATCACGTACGCCATCACCTTCACGCGTTGTTTCACCACCACGATGAATAGCGAGTACCGCCAAGCCATAGGTTTTGCGCATCCATAATTCAACAGACGTTTTACCAATTAAAGAAGAACTTGGTGGTATAACAACTTCAGCAATACCACCCTTAGTGGCAACTAATAAATCAGAGAAGGTTGTTAGATTTGTTGTTGCTTCAATTTTTGCTGTATCAGTTAAGATTGTAACGGCACGATCTGCCGCGATAACACCTAATGTTTGTCCCGCTGTGATTTCTGTCTCACGGTGAGGCCAGATAGGTTCACCTTTTTGGCCTGCACAAATAGCGACTACACGCATTTTATATTCATGTTCGATTTCAAGTACTTTTTTACCTACTAAAGGACTGTCATCTAAAATTTTAATTTCATAAACGCTATAGTCTGCACCATAGGTGTCTTTAATATAGTCAACTGCACTTGTAGCATCTGTACCTTCAGTTTTATTTTTTGGTAAAACAAATCGACCGGCAATTACAAAATAAAGAATACCCGTAGCAACCAGGGCAAGACCAATGGGTGTTACAGAGAAAATACTAAATGTATCCATTGGGGTAATATTTTTAGGCAGTGCAGAGTTTGAAGTGAGGATTAAATCGTTCAATAAGATAAGTGGGCTTGAGCCTACCATGGTTACTGTGCCGCCTAAAATGGCAGTAAAGCCCATCGGCATTAACAAACGAGACATTGGCAAACCAGTACGCGAAGAAATACGGCTTACGACAGGTAAGAACAGTGCTGCTGCACCTACGTTTTGCATGAAGCTTGAAATAATACCAACGGTACCTGAAACAATAGGGATAACACGTTGTTCAGTATTGCCACCCACTTTAAGAATAAAGCTGGCAACTTTTGTCATTAAACCTGTTTTATCTAACCCATTACCAATGATCATGACCGCGATGATGGACATCACTGCGTTACCGGCAAAACCATTAAATAAATTCTTTGGGTCAACCAGCGGAGCAGATAATCCCATGTATGAGAAAAATAAACCGGTTAAACCTAATGTAACCATGACGGATACGGCCGCGACATCAACAGGAACAATCTCAAAGGCAAAAAGATAAATGGTGAGTAATAAAATGGCGGTTACCCATGCCACTTCAATCGAAGGACCAACGCTACTGAGGTATAAGCCGAGCAGAATAAAAATAACTGCGGCAATAACATTTTTCATATTTAAATTTTCAAGAGCATTAGCCAAGAGAGTTCTCCGGTAAAAAATAATTGGTTTTAAATTGTTGTCCGCGAAAGTGATCTGTATATAAAAAGGATGATCGAGCGGTAATTAGCTCATCATTATATACTGAATTACAAACTTTGGATAGATGCTGGTATGATTTGAAAAAGAGATATTACTGACGAATCAAGGAGATAGGAATGAATTTAAGCAAGTTTTTCCCTTTTTTAACCTGGATTGGCGAGCTCAGAGATAAAGAAGTCCTCCGTGCTGACATTTTAGCAGGGGTAACCGTTGCTTTGGTTTTAATTCCTCAATCCATGGCGTATGCCCAGTTAGCTGGATTGCCTGCTTATTATGGTTTGTATATTTCTTTTATGCCGGTGATGATTGCCGCACTTTGGGGTTCTTCTCGTCAGTTAGCCACTGGTCCTGTTGCGGTGGTTTCAATTATGACCGCAACTGCACTTGCACCTATTGCTACCAGTCCTGAGCACTATATTGCTTTGGCCATGTTTTTGGCATTGTTAGTCGGTTTGTTTCAATTATTCCTCGGTGTTTTTCGTTTAGGTTTAATCGTCAACTTTTTATCTCATCCCGTTATTGTTGGTTTCACCAATGCAGCAGCATTGGTGATCGGGCTTTCACAATTATCAAAAATATTTGGTGTCACTATGCCTGGGAATGCCAGTGATCATTTTTTAGGACGAATATGGGGCGTTCTTGAGCAAGTGGGTGATACACATATGTTAACTCTGGCGATGGCACTAGGGGCTTTTATTATAATGATGGGGCTAAAAAAATACTCACCAAAGGCTCCTGGCGTTCTGATTGCTGTGGCTTTAAGTATTATTATTAGTTGGTTGTTTGGTTTTGAAGAAAAGGGAGGGGCAGTAGTAGGAGCTATTCCTGAAGGTTTACCTAATTTGCAAGTTCCACTATTTAGTTTTGAGTTGATGAGTTCATTGTTACCTGCGGCCATTGTGATTTCATTGGTCGGTTTTATGGAAGCAATATCCATTGCAAAAGCAATGGCCGCAAAAACCAAAGATCATATTGATCCAAATCAGGAATTAATTGGTCAGGGCTTGGGTAACATCGCAGGTAGCTTCACCCAGGCTTATCCTTCAAGTGGTTCATTTTCACGATCAGCGGTGAATTTGAATGCCGGTGCACGTACCGGTTTTTCATCGGTGGTAACGGCGATTTGTGTTGTCATCACTTTGTTGTTTTTAACGCCTTTGTTGTATCACTTGCCTCAGGGAGTATTAGCTGCAGTAATCATGATGGCGGTATTTGGGTTAATTAATTTCAAATCGGTAAAACATGCAATGCGAGCTAACAAACACGATGGTGTTGCTTCTATTGTGACTTTTGTCGCTACCATCGGTCTCGCGCCTCATCTTGATCAAGGCATTTTAATTGGAGCGGGTCTTGCGATTGGATTATATTTATATCGCACTATGAGCCCACGTATTGCACTTTTGGGGCGCTATGAGGATGGCACCTTAAGAGATATAAGTGTTCATGTTGATTTACCGGTTGATGAAAAAGTTGTTGCAGTACGTTTTGACGGCTCACTTTACTTTGCCAATGTATCGTATTTTGAAGAAGCAATATTAAAAGCAGCAGCCGATCATCAAAAAGCTAAATTCATACTGGTAGTAGCTGATGGTATTAATCAACTCGATGCATCTGGTGAAGAAGTTTTACATCACTTGAGTCAACGCCTTCATGATAATGGTGTGACACTGGTCTTTAGTGGTTTAAAACGTCAGGTTTTAAAAGTGATGATTCGCACTAAATTGATTCAGGTAATTGGTAAGCAAAATATTCATGCAACGGCAGATATTGCCCTGGAAGCGATTTATCAACAATTGGATGCAGCGGCAGACGGAGAAGTGTATTGTCCATTACGACCAGGTTTTAAAGCTGAAAACTATCAGCGTGCTGAAGATTAAGGTTAACGCTAAAAACTATAATAAGTCACGGGGCACACGGAGGGTACCTGGAAAAAATTATTATATTACCACCAACGTTGACTGGAGTAAGTGCCCTGAAACAGTCGTTCCAAACTTGCTCGGGCGATTTGGCGTCCCCATTTAAACTCTTTATACAAGAGTAAAAAGTTCCATATATCTTTTATGACTTTAATTCGGTCAGGTAATGACAATGCCATTAACGCGGCAGGAAAATCTGCTTCATGCGGTCGGCCAAAGGCGATCATAAGCGGGTTCCATTGATCGGTGGTGTGGTGTATCTCCGAGACGATCATGCGTTTGTAAGTATCTTCAACCGGCTTATTGCGGCTGATGGCTTCAATAATCGACTCTCCTGATATTGCCCCCGAGTGCAACGCACAACTCATACCTTCACCAATCATATTAAGGAAACCGGCGCCCTGGCCGGTGAGTAAAACATTACCTTTGCCTAAAACATAACGGTTGATCAGTGAAGGGCCAAAGTTTTCCGCACAGCCTTCATGATCAGGATCGGCTGGTTTGAGTTTAACGCCATGTTTGTCTTCAAGATAAGATTTTACGTATTCATGGCGGCGTTGAAAATTATCTCCGCGTTTATAACCCACCCCGACGATTTGCCGACCGTCGCGAGCATGACTCCAGGTGTAATGCCCGAGCTTGGGATGAAACCAGAAATGAAAATATTCTTCATCTAATGGACAGTCAATAATCTCATGAAATTTCTGGCCAACAAAAAACCAGGGAATTTTTTTATTGTACTCGGGATAGAGTGTCTTTCTTACCACTGAACTTGGACCATCCGCACCTATAACATAACGAGCTCGTACTGTTGTCGTCTCGCCACCTTTCTTACGTATGGTTACTTCAACATGCGAGCCGTGATCTTCAAGACTCAGCAACGAGGTTTGATCCTGAACTTCTGCACCACTGCGTTGAATCGCCCAGTGATCAGAATACTTTCGGTGTAAATGAGGTGTCGTGCCGCCAAAAAAATCCATTGGCATCGACACCATACTGGGAAAGTGAAACGTCACTCCACGACAGGAAGTTGGCTCATGAAGAGTTTGTGCGGGTAACGGGCCAAAGTTTTCAATTAAAAACCGGTAGCCTCTTGGTGACAAAATACCGCTGCAAATTTTGTGTCGAGGCAGTTCCAGTTTTTCGACAATCAATGTTTCCAAACCGGCATCGACCAGCCGTTTCGCAGCAGCAGCAGCAGCCAGACTGGCACCAACAATAATGACATCTACTGATCGCATTGTGTTTCCTTATTCATGATTCATTACTCAGTAATTCTGCCAGCTGGACTATCGGTTTGTTAGTGACTTTAGCCATTGCAATACCATCTGCAACAGATTCAACGATGATGCGTTCAATACTTAAGCCCTGCAAAATCCATTGAGCTTGTTTGCCTGCATCAAATTTTATTTTGTCTGAGGGGAATTCTGGTTTAGCTTCATAAATTATGCTGCCAGTTGGCATGGCCAGTCGTTGTAAATCAAGATTAAGCTGGCAGCCGCTACGTTGTTTGAGTTGATTATAATGCGCCACCATACGTTCAAAGTCAGCGTTGTAGGATCGGCACTCGATGATATAGAGATCCGTTGCTCCTAATTTGTTCTGCACACCAGGCCGGCTGCTGAGCAAGTAGCCTAACGAAATAATTTTCATGGAAGGCAGCCATTGTTGCAGTGCTCTTTTTAACAGGCAATCACTGACAATGAGTTTTTTTGCAGATTTAACTGAGTTTAAAAATTCCTCCAGCCGTTGCGGAGAAATTTCAAAACCGGATTGCAATGCCTGCGTAATATCACAACCATTATCCTGTGCCTGACCGACACTGCTTGAACTCGATGTGTTTAATACTTTAAGGGTCTGGTCTAGTAAGGTTGTATGTTCTAACAGTGCCTTGTCGGCGAGTAACAAAATTTTGTGGGACATGTTCTTATTTTGATTGCTGTGGTTTTTATCGGATAATGATTTGCAGTCAGGATTAGCATTATTGTTAGTCACATTTTGCCGTAACTCAAGTATCATCTGCATAAGGTTTATATTTTCAGGACATACCGGTTCACATGCGCCACAAAGAATACAGTTAAATAATCCCTCAACATTGATTTCACCACCACTTTGCATCGCTTTGGCATGACCATGCGGAGTACAAAGAACATCACGGCTTTGATGCCAAACAGGGCACACCAATGTGCATAAACCACAGCCATAACAATGGGAATAAGTTTTAGCCACGTTAGCTTTTATATTAAAAGATAACATCGCGATTCAGAATCATAGCCGGGTCGGCTTTGCGCTTCATAGCCAGGTGTTTATCAACCACTTTATTGCCTAAAGCACGGCGAATATAACCTTTCATCATGCCGCCGAATCGGTAGTAACTACTCCCTAACTCCACGCCGACATCGTAGATTGCATTCTTAAAAGATTGCAGCTGATCACGACTATAATGTGCATCTTCGAGTACCGGTTCAAATTCACAACCATAACTAAAACCTTCCGCATCGGGCGGAATGCTGGATAATTCATAGTGTGCTTTATGATCAGGACGAAGTTTGATGCCGACACAATACAAAGTGTAACGTCGAAAATGTTTTTTGCATACAGCATTGCCAGCTTCTACAGCATCAACAAATTTGTCTACACTTGTAGCAAGATCCGGGATTACCATATGCTGATGCCCCCAGTGTTTCCAAACCGCGCGCGAGAAAACTACAGTACGATCAATAATGGCGCCGTCTTGCATATGATGTGCAGGTTGCAAATCAGGAAACAGTGTTTTTTTACGTCGATAAAGAAAAAGTAATTCATTCAACCGCCAGGGGTGTAATGCGTAATAGCTTGCCAATCGTATAGAAAAAATCAGTTCACCGTGACCATGTAAACGACGGCGCCATTTTTTAAAAAACAGTTTTTCTTTTTCTTTTGAATCAAAACCCACCAGCAAGGTAATGGCTTTGTCCATCATGGTTAATATACCGGTGTAATCACAGACGGCATTTTTATCGAGTTCATGCAAATCGGTAATGGCAGTGCGTAAGGAACGATAATAAAAATAATGCATGTGCATTGGAGTATAAGAACGGATCCTTAATGTTGCGACTGTAATAATGCCAAACTGACCATAACCAAGAATGACTCGCTGAAATAATTCTGAATTAATTTCATCTGAGCATTCGATGATTTCACCAGTAGGGGTGACCACTTGTAATGAAATGGCCTGATCAGCACTGCATCCGTATTTAGATGAATTAACATCAATGCCACCGACACCCAATGTACCGCCGACCGATGATGTCATATTGAGCGGGGCAGAAAGGTAGTCCAGGCCATCTTTACGCAATACCTCAGCCAGCCTGTGCCAAAAAATTCCTGCTTCTGTGCGTACTGTGAGTTCCGATTTATCAATACCAATCACCTGACTCATGCCAGTCATATCGAGCAAGATGCCACCGAAAGCAACAGACTCCCCTTCGGTCGTTAAACCGCCGCCACGTGTGGTAACAGGGACACGAAAGTTTTGTGCATAAATTAATAATTTGGAAATTTGTTCTGCAGAGCGGGCGAGTACCACGCCATTAGGCATGCCATGTGCCATGCCTCCGGCATCGGTTAGATAAATACCTTTTGATCCCTGGTCTTGTCGTACCTCAATATCATCTTGCTGTAATGCCGTGACAAATTCATCCCAGTTTGCGCCTTGCCAACGAGATGGATTCGTTTGTTGGCGGGGGATTCCCTGCAATGCATCGGAAGCCACAGGGCAGGGAGGTAATGTACCCAGTTCTATTTCAGGTATTTCCAAAATCAGGCCACAATAAATATTTAAAATAGGGAGTTCGAGTGTATAGAACATCAATGGAAAAAAAAAGCTGTGGAAAGTTTAAAGCTACAAAAGTAAATAATAAAAGTTATATATTTTAAGCATAAAAAAAGCCCGACTCTCGCCGGGCTTCTTTTTGAATCAAATTAAACAGTCTTACTGACGAACAGCTGGACCGTTAATCTTGATACCGTTACTCATGTAAGTATGGAAATACTCAAGAGCAACGTACTCTGGATGCTGCTTACCCTTCTTAGCTTTCAAAGGTTTTGCACGAACTTGCTTGTTACAACCGCCGTAACGACGTTGAATTGTACCAAAACCATCGAATGGACCCGCTTTGCCTTTCTTCTTAGCTGTTTTCTTAGCCCAAGAACGACGCAATACAGGGACGTGAGAAGTATGACCTAAAGCAGGTGAAAGTAGGTTACCACGATC
>JAUWUS010000004.1 GCA_030617815.1 Gammaproteobacteria bacterium | reverse complement strand
TGGGTAAATAACGGAAGAGACAACGTTAATACGTTGTACTAACCCGCCACCGAACACCCATGCAAATTGTGAAGCAGACAATAAGTTTGCTCCGTTCTTGATAAAAAACACATCAGCTACCCTAACAAAAGAGAAACTGAGCATTTTATTCATGTGCTTATGCATTCTTAATAATAAGAAAACATAATCAACAAAATTTGTTTTATTGCGTTTCATGTTACTAACCTGTTTGCTCCGAACCAGAGCTATTGCTGTTGTTATTCATGGAAAAAATGTTATGAATCGTTTCTGCAATATCTTTATCGGCAACATAAATGCTTTCTTTTGCCCGATCATGTGCTGTGGTTGGCATGTTTTTACAAAGAGAAGTCATTTTATCCTGTGCGATAGCAACACCACCCATACGAACAACTTCTTCCAGACCTTCGGCGCCATCAAAACCTGTACCTGAAAGCACAATACCAATACAATTTTCTTTAAGGATATCTGCAGCAGAGAACATCAACATATCAATCGCACCTTTGCGTGAAGCAAACGGCGCCGGACTAACATGCAAAGTGTAATCATCACCTTGTTCATGCACAGTTGTATAATCGAGACCGGAATTAAGATAAACCACGCCGGGACGCAAGACTTCATCATGCGCAGCACGTTTAACATGAATCGAACTAATATTATTGAGGTAACTGGCAAACGCATCGACATGCTCGCGAATGGTGTACATGGTGACCAGGTAGCTGTAAGGCACGTCCTGACTGAGGTGTGGAATAATTTTTAATAACGCACCATAACCTCCTTCTGCTGTCCCCATGGCGACGACTTTTTCCGGTCTGCCATTTTCAAGACTGTATTCCTGCACCATATTATGATGCGAACTACGAATATATTTAATCGCATCCACTTCAACAGCTGCGGCATATTCAATTTTGCTGCGAATATCAGCTTCCTGTTCACTTAAATCGGTGTCATGTAATGCAGAAGGTTTGGCGATAAAATCTACTGCACCATAACGTAAAGCATCAAACGCTACACGTGCACCTTCTAAGGTTAAGCTGCTTAACATAACAGTAGGTATCGGTTTTTTAATCATAATGTGTTTGAGTGCGGTAATGCCATCCATCACAGGCATTGCAACATCAAGAGTAATAACATCAGGTTGAGTTAATTCAATCGCTTTAATCGCTTCTTCGCCATTAGCTGCCTGCCCTACTACCTGAATACTCGAGCCATAGGAAAACATATCGGCAATGGCATCACGCATCACCCTGGAATCATCAACTATTAATAATCGTATATTTTCTTTCATTTTTTTATGTCGTAATTAAGTTTATTGTTCTCTTGCAAGATGTTTTTCAACTTTTTCTAACAACTCTTTCGGATTAACCGGTTTAGTCAAATACTCATCGGTGCCGCGCATCTTGCCCTTTAATTTATCGAATAATGCATCACGCGAGGTCAGTGCAATAACCGGTAAATTTTTATATGCTTCATTTTTGCGAATAATATCAAGCACTGCATAACCATCCATTTTCGGTAAAATTAAATCTAGCAACACCAAATCAGGATTTACTTCATCCACCATACTGACTGCTTCCAAACCATCGACAGCTTCAAAAATGTAATACCCTTCTGCCACTAACGTATTAACCACTAACTTTCTCGCCATGCCGCTGTCTTCAACCACGAGTATTTTTTTCGGCCCCTGGGCTGAAGCAACCGCAATACCATCCTGCATATTGTGAATAGGTTTGCTTAACTCACTTAAAATAACTTCATTGGATGGTAGTCGTTCAGAGTTAATGGTTGGATTATCCCGTTTAGTAAGATCAGATTTAAAAAAGTAAAATGTTTTTTTAACTTCGCGTAAAAGTTGCACCGCTTTCATACTTTCTTTCATCAAATAAAATACTTCAATAATTTTACCTTTCGACAAAGTAATCGTGGCATCATGACCATTATCTGTCTGCATAGACAACGTGCCTGAGCGTTTCTCAAAACATAATCGTTTTAAAGTTTCAAGAGCTTCTTTGAAAGGTGGGGATGTTTTGCTATATTTTGTGTCCACTTACTATCTCCATATACTAAAACCTTTTCCATAATATCTTTGCGAACACTTAAATAATTATAAAAATATAGTTTTATTGTATTCATTACATATTTATTTTAATAACCCTACTTTACCTATTGACAAAATTTATTTATTGAAAAAAATAAACATATAAACATTGTCAGGTAATATCATCGGCAACAAATAAATCAACTTTAAGAAAAACATTTAAAATAATTAAATATTTAATTTTTTTTAAGTCTGTACTAGTTAACTTGATTTTATCTAATACAGACTAATAAATTTTAGATGAAATAAAAAAATACAATATTGAATGTTGATATTTTTTTGCAAGCTGTACTAGTTAACTTAATTTTATTTTATTTTATACAGACTAATAAATTTTAGAGAAAATATAAAAATGCAATATTGAATGTTGAATTTTTTTTTGCAACCTATATTTGCAACCTACACTAGTTTAATTTAATCTTACCTTATACAGACTAATAAAATTTAGATGAAATAAGGAAATAAAAAGATATAATATTGAATGTTGATATTTTATTATTATCTTTCTTCAATAATTAATTGCTAGATAAGATCAACAAATGCTAGGATCTGAGAATAAAAACAAGGGAATATAAGAATGGAATTCACATTAAATAACTCATTAAACATAAGGTTGAATGACTGATTAAAAACAAGGGAATATAAGAATGAAATTCACAATAGTTAAATTGTGTTTCTTTTTTATAAACTATCCTAGGTAATGATAATAATGCAGAATACAGAATGTTTAATGAGAAAGAGTCGGCTAAGTTGGTATAAACAAAATAAATTAATAGAGCTATTTGTAGAAGGATCGACTGCACGAACAGCAGCAACACATGTTGATGTTAATAAGAATACCGCAAGTTATTATTTTCAACGGTTACGTCAGATTATTTGTTGTAACAATCGATACTTTGATAGTGTTACGCCTGAAATTAAATCTGATCAAAATCATTGCGCTGCTTCCTGTGAGCCCTGTCATTACTATAAAGGGGCTCAAGCTCATTATGTTGAAAATGAAATTAGCATTTTTGTACTTTTAAAGAGTAATGACGACATATTTACTGCTATTGTTCCAGATACTAAAACCAACACATTACCGCCAGCTATACGAGAAAAAATTAAAGCAGGTAGTATTATTTCCAGAAATAGTTGGCGAAATTATCACACTATGGGTATACCCGAGCTTAAATATTCTCAAACTAACAGGCTCAAGATTTTTTGTAAACAGACTAAAGATCACATGCGTAAGTTTAATGGTACTCCAAAAGAGCAGTTTCACCTCTTATTTAAAGAGTTTGCATGGCGTTTTAATAACCCTGATCCTAAAACCCTCTTAATACAATTGAATCAATGGGTCAAAAACGATATGGGCTTACTACCTTTAGTTATTAAATAATTCTTCTTCCATCGACAAATACACCTGGTAAGCATTACGTCGATTTGTTTCTGCAAATGCCGGTAAATGTGCAAACTCACTCCAGTCCGTTTTATCATAGGTTTCAGCAAAATCATCAAGATTAATGACTGCCTCGCGCATAACCGAACGTATTTTCGCTAAATATTTTCGAGTTGCCGTAATAGCCTGATTTGGATTTTTTGCTGCAGGCCCATGACCCGGTATTAATGCGGCAATTTGACCGACTTCCATTTTAGTTAACGTCTCTAACCATGTTTTGGTATTTGAATCGCCTAAATAAGGTACTCGTCCTTCAAAAATAATGTCACCGGAAAATAAAACCCGATCAGGTTCCACGAATAACGTTAAATCACCATCAGAATGTGCTGTACCCAGAATATCCAGAATAAACGTTATTCCGCCATGACTAAACGACATGGTTTTATCCAAAATAACATCCGGACTCACCAGCCTGGTTGATTCATTCACCCAGGGTTCCAGGGAAAAACGACGTTCTTCGATACGCTCTTCTGCTGCAGGTGAACTCAGGTAATCCATTGCACCTTTCGGTGCAATAATTTGCGCACCCTGCTCTTTAAAAACCTGTAAGCCATAAATGTGATCAGCATGGTAATGACTCATTATCACTTTAAGAATAGGTTTATCAGTAACACTGCGAATTTTTGTTAAAAACAACGCTGCTAAAGAAGGTGTGCCTAAGGCATCAAAAACGATAACGCCGTCATCGGTAACAATGAAACCGGCATTAGAAATAAAACCTTCATTATCGGTTGCGATACCGGCTTTACCCTGTACATAATAAACATGTTCAGAGACTTGTTTTAGTTTCATTTCAACATCGGTAGCAGGGTAAACTGTTTCAGTTGATTGATTACAAGCCAGTAATACACTGGCAAGAATAAAAATAAAGGTTAATCGCATTTATTCTCTCGCTTTTTTTCTTTACGTTTTTTTCTAAAAAAATCAGTGAGTAACTGACCACATTCTGTCGCCAGTATGCCGCCTGCAACATCAACCTGATGATTAAGGCAATCTGTACCAAGTATATTAAAAACACTTTCCACCGCACCCGCTTTTGGATCCTGCGCACCATAGACAACTCGTTTAACACGAGAGTGGATAATTGCACCGCTACACATAATACAGGGTTCTAAAGTGACATAGAGAGTGGTATCGAGTAATCGATAATTTTTGATTTTTTTCGCTGCACTACGCAACGCCATTATTTCTGCATGCGCAGTAGGATCACTATCTATTATCGGACGGTTCCAGCCTTCACCAATTACCTGCTCATCGTAAACAACCACCGCACCCACCGGCACCTCGTCTTCCGCTTCGGCACGCTTCGCCAACTCCAGCGCATGTTGCATCCAGAAAAGGTCTAATGATTCCTGTTCAGTTTTTTCATTCATATTTTAGTATAAAAAATTTCACCACAGAGGGCACAGAGGTTCACAGAGAAAAAAATAATAATTACTAACACTGTGAACCTCTGTGGTTCAATCTTTTGTTTTTCTTTGTGTCCTTCGTGGCGAATTTTTTTATTTAATATTCTCAAGCTCTGCCAGCTCGCGATCACGCATACCGAGTAAATACAATATTGCATCTAATCCAAGATGAGCGATGGAATGTTGTGCCTGTTCTTTTACGATGGGTTTGGCATGAAAGGCAATACCTAATCCAGCTATCGCCAGCATGGGCAAATCATTCGCTCCATCTCCCACAGCGATAACCTGCTCAGTGCTAATGCCTTCTTCAGCGGCTAGTTTTACTAATAATCGGGCTTTCATTTGGCCATCAATAATATCACCTTTCACTTTTCCGCTGAGTTTGCCATTTTTAAAATCAAGTTCATTTGCATAAACATAATCAATGCCGAGTTTTTCTTTTAAGTAATTGGCAAAGTAGGTAAAACCACCTGAAAGAATGGCAATTTTATAACCAAAATGACGTAAGTGGCTTATTAAACGTGCTGCACCTTCGGTAATCGGCAAGTTCTCGGCTATACCTTTTAAGACTGACTCATCCATGCCTTCAAGTAATGCTAAACGTTGACGAAAACTTTCTGAAAAATCGATTTTACCCTGCATAGCCAATTCAGTAATGGCCGCAACCTGTTCACCAACCCCGGCCGCTTTTGCCAGTTCATCAATGACTTCAACCTGAATTAGGGTTGAATCCATATCAAAACAAACCAGACGGCGACTGCGACGATAAAGATTGTCTTCCTGCACCGCGATATCCAGATCAAGTTCTTGTGAAATATGTAAAAAGCGGGAATGCATTTCTGCGATATCTTCAACTTCACCGCTCAATGATAGTTGTACAGAAGCACCTCGGGATTCGTCTAATTTATCTAAAGACAAGCGGCCTGATAAACGACTGATTTGATCGATATTAAAACTATGCTCGGCTACAACTTCAGTAATACGCGCTAAATGACGTGCCGTGATTTGTCGCCCCAGTAAAGTAACGATGTGCTTAGCTTTTCCTTGAGCATTAACCCACTGTTCATACTCTTCTAAAGTAATTGGCGTGAAACGAGCATTAAGATTTAATTCGTGTGCTTTGAATAGAATATCTTTGAAAACAGAACAGTTTTTTGCTTCTTCAGGTGATTCAATTAAAATACCTAAAGATAAACTATCGTGGATAACTGATTGACCAATATCTAAAACATTAACATCGTAACTAGCCAATATTCCGGTTAAGGTTGATGTTATCCCGGTGCGATCTTGTCCAGAGATAGTAATAAGAACAACTTCTGACACAGGCTATTCCCACTCTATCGTACCCGGTGGTTTTCCGGTTACGTCATAAACCACGCGGGAAATTCCTTCAACTTCGTTAACAATACGACTGGAAACATGACCAAGGAAATCATAAGGCAGATGCGCCCAGCGTGCAGTCATAAAATCGATGGTTTCAACGGCACGTAAAGCAACAACATATTGATAACGACGACCATCACCGGTTACACCAACAGACTTAACTGGTAAAAATACAGTAAAGGCCTGGCTTACTTTATTATAAAGATCGTATTTATAAAGTTCTTCAATAAAAATATGATCTGCTAAACGTAAAATTTCAGCATACTCTTTATGTACTTCACCCAGTATACGAACGCCTAAACCTGGACCGGGGAAAGGATGACGGTAGACCATGTCATACGGTAAACCTAGTTCAAGCCCTAACTTTCGCACTTCATCTTTAAACAATTCGCGTAACGGTTCACACAATTTCAATTTCATATCTTCTGGTAAGCCACCGACATTATGGTGTGACTTAATTAAATGGGCTTTACCAGTTTTTGCACCGGCTGATTCAATTACATCAGGGTAAATAGTCCCTTGCGCTAACCACTTGGCATTTTTAAGTTTGTTTGATTCTTCTTCAAAAATTTCAACAAACATGTTGCCTATGATTTTACGTTTTGCTTCAGGATCAGATACCCCTTTTAATGCGCCAAGAAAACGTGCTTCTGCATCAACACGGATAACTTTAACGCCCATGTGTTCTGCAAACATGGACATCACATTGTCACCTTCCTGATAACGTAATAAACCATTATCAACAAATACGCAGGTTAACTGCGTACCAATGGCTTTATGTAATAACGCGGCGACAACAGATGAATCAACACCACCGGACAAACCTAAAATAACTTCATCTTTGCCGACATCTTTTTGAACTTTTTTTATGTTTTCTTCAATGATATTGTCGGAAGTCCATAAATTTTTACAGCCACAGATCTCATGCACAAAACGTTCAATAATACGCTGCCCCTGATTGGTGTGAGTCACTTCCGGGTGAAATTGTAAACCATAGAATTTACGTTGTTCATCGGCAATAGCCGCGATGGGCGCATTATCGGTTGAAGCCATGAGTTTAAAACCTGCTGGCAGTTCAATAACATGATCACCATGGCTCATCCAAACATCCAATAAACCGTAACCTTCTGCACTGGTTTCATCTTCGATATCTTTCAATAAAGCAGTATGACCGCGTGCGCGAACTTTGGCATAACCATATTCATGATGATCGGCATTTTCGACTTTACCGCCCAGTTGCATGGCCATGGTCTGCATGCCATAACAAATGCCGAGTACCGGCACGCCAAGCTCAAAAACAACCTTGTTTGCATCCGGTGCATCACTAGCGGTTGTAGTTTCCGGCCCACCCGAAAGAATAATGCCGCTTGGCTTAAAATCACGAATTTCCTGCTCTGATATGTCCCAGCTATAAAGTTCTGAATAAACACCTGCTTCACGCACCCGGCGGGCAATGAGTTGGGTATATTGCGAGCCAAAATCAAGAATTAATATACGATCAGAATGGATATCCATGGACATGTGCGGTTTCTCTGTTGATTGTGGCAGCTTGAGTTTAAGCCTGTAAAAGGCTGCCAATGATCAGGCAAACCCTAATAAAAATCAAGGTTTTACTAGATTCTACTGCATCACAAAATGCGGTAATTTGTCTAAAAATTAAGACAAAATTCTAATATATTCCCTACTTTGGTCGATAACCTCTGTATATTTAATGGAACAGACACGAAAACCAAGTTCTGGCGGCTCTGATGCCCTAAACTTAAATAAGAAATAAAAATGGAATTGACTCTAATAATAATAAAACTTAACACTTTATCCTCTGGACGTAATCGTGGCTAAACTTGAAATACCTGGCTATAAAATCCAGCGTGAACTCGGGCACGGCGGTATGGCGCATGTCTATTTAGCCATTCAGGAAAGTTTCGGCCGTGAAGTGGCCTTAAAAGTGCTTTCGCCTCACCTTGCCGATGATGAAGAATTCTCAAAACGTTTTTTACGTGAAGCACGTATTGTTAGCCAGTTAAATCATCCCAATATTGTGACTGTATTTGATGCTGGCAAGCATGGAAAATACAACTACATGTCGATGGAATACATTCCCGGCGAAGATCTTCGGCAACTAAAAGATGACATCTCACGAAAAGAAGCTTTGCGCATTGTTAAAGACGTAGCACGTGCGCTGGATTTTGCCGGTAATAAAGGTGTTGTTCACCGCGATATCAAACCTGAAAATATCATGATTCATAAAACAGATAACCGCGTTATCCTGATGGATTTTGGTATTGCTCATGGTGATGATGTTACTCATGGCATGACACAAACAGGCAAAGCCATTGGTACGCCACATTTTATGAGTCCAGAACAAACAAAAGGGCTTAAAGTTGACCACCGTTCTGATATTTACAGCCTCGGCATTGTTTTATATCAGTTACTCGCAGGTCATTTGCCCTTTGATGCAGACTCAGCTGTTGCAGTGGGTATTAAACATCTTACCGCCCCCATTCCTTTATTACCTGGCGGGCTTGAAATATTTCAACCAATTGTTAATCACTGCTTATCTAAACAACCCGAACACCGTTATCAAAAAGCAGCTGATATTGTTGCGGCTTTAGATAAAATAACAGATGAACAACTTGAAAATATTGATACACAAGCGGTTATTTTTAAACAAACTGGTGCTAATCATGATGCGGCAACCCAAATCGGTGATATTGCTGATGTTAGCGATGCTGTCATCAGCAACAAAAGAAAAATACCTGATATTGTATTCCCTTCGAGTAGTAAAAAAACAGTTTTAACTGAAAACCCCGACGATACAAATCCAGAGGTGAGTAAAAAAAGTAACCGCAGAAGAAATCTACTCTTTTTATTATTGATAACCACACTAGTTTGGGCAGGCAACGAAAAACAAAAAGAACTCACACAATACTGGGGTTATACAGCTTTACCAAAAATTGTAGAAATATTCCCCAACCTGTTTCCGCAATCATATAATCAATACTGGCTTGAAAAAGAAAAACTTAAACAAGCGAAGGCAGCAGTACTGATTGCGGCAGAACAAAACAAGCTGGCTACAGCACAAAATGCACAGAATAATTTAATAGAAGGAAATGATACAGCTCAACTAATCAGCTCTGAAACACAAGCAGCAATAAAAACACCTAAAAAAGACAAGATTACTTTATTAAAAGAAGGTCTGGAAAACAATCCTGAAAATGCCACTCAGCTTGCAACTATTTATAAAGAAATGCTTTTACAATCCAAAGATGATGCTGTTGCACAAGAAGGATTAAAAGAGTTAAAGCAGTGGTATATCAAACAAATTCGCCTGGCTTTTGCTACTGAGGATGCCGCTCAGGCACGCCAGCTTATTAATACAATGAAGCAAAGTTTTCCGCAAGCAGTTCAAAATAAACGTTTTATTCGTTTAGAAAAAAAGGTTGCCTTCCTGGAACGCATTAATGGCCACTTAGTTACAGCAGAAAACTATTTTAAGGCTGGTGCACTAAGTAAACCCATTAATAGAAATGCACTTGATGAAATTAATAAAGTATTAATACTTGCTCCTGGTAATGAAGATGCAAAAAACTTCATTAATAAAATAGTTGAATCATATCTTGAAAAAACCACTCAACTACAACAGCAAGGCAACATACACAATGCAGTACTTATGGTTGAAGAAGGTATTGCTGCATTAAATGATCCCAAGCTAATACAAAAACGCAAAGATTTAAAAGACAGAATCAAACACAATAAAAATGTTGTATCTCTCTTTAAACAAGCCGAAAAATATCAAACAGAAGGTCAACTAATCAGACCGCGAGCTTATAATGCCTATGACCTTTACACAAAAATTCTTGAAAAAGAAAAGGATAACTTACAGGCAAAAGCCGGATTAAAAACCATTCACCAACAACTTGCAAAAAATATTATTGCCTTAATTCATAAAGGCGAACTGAAAAATTCAGAAGACTATTTGCAGGCAGCAATACAACGTTATGGTAAGTCATCCTTATTAGCAAACGTGCAATTAAAACTTAATGATGCTTTGGACCAGCTTGCTCCCAAAATTGAGACCATGAAACTAAGCGACTCACCAGTAAATAATTTGATAACAAAAAATTCAGCTAATGCAATATTACAACTTAAACAAACATTATATATTGGCTTTAATTTTATAAATTTTGACCCAAAAACAACCTGGCTGGATGCAACTTTATTTAACAACAACGGAAGAAAAATCGCACAAAAACCCGTTGTTATAAGCAGTCAGTTCGGCGAACACTTTTTTGAAGTAAATTTATCAACAAAATATTTTACCAATGATCATTACAAGCTTGAATTAAAACTCAAGAATAGAGTTTTAATATCTAAATCGTTTTCAGTGCAAAACTAACAGTGATTTTTTCTCACAGCGAAAGACACATCAATATCTACACGCGGTAATTCGGCGCTTCTTTGGTAATCGTCACATCATGGACATGACTTTCTGCCATACCAGCATTAGTGACACGCACAAATTCAGGTTTAGTTCGCATGTCATCAATCGTTGCGCAACCGGTATATCCCATGCTGGAACGAATACCGCCAAGCAACTGATTTATGACGGGTGACAATGAACCTTTAAATGGCACTCGGCCTTCAATGCCTTCTGGCACTAATTTGTCCGCTTCGCTGCCTTCCTGAAAATAACGATCACTTGAACCATGACGTGTCGTCATTGCACCCAATGACCCCATACCACGGTAAGATTTATAAGAACGCCCCTGATACAGCTCAACTTCACCGGGTGATTCTTCTGTACCAGCAAACATCGAACCAATCATAATTGAATGCGCCCCGGCAACTAACGCTTTTGCAATATCACCAGAATAACGAATGCCACCATCGGCAATAACCGGAATACCGGTACCTTCAAGTGCTTCAACCGCATTCGACACCGCTGTAATTTGAGGTACACCCACACCCGATACAATACGCGTTGTGCAAATTGAGCCTGGACCAATGCCCACTTTTACTGCATCTGCTCCGGCTTTTGCCAGTGCTTTTGCTGCTGCTGCAGTCGCAATATTGCCACCAATAACCTGTACCTCAGGGAAGTTTTTCTTCACCCAGGCAACACGATCAAGTACACCTTGTGAATGGCCATGTGCTGTATCAACAATAATGACGTCAACGCCAGCTTCAGCCAGTGCGGTGACTCGTTCTTCGGTACCTGCGCCAACACCCACCGCGGCACCCACACGTAATCGCCCCTGGTTGTCCTTACAAGCATTAGGGTATTCAGATGCTTTTTGAATATCTTTTACTGTAACAAGGCCGCGAAGATGAAAATTATCGTCAACAACAAGGACTTTTTCTATTCTGTTTTCGTGTAATAAGGTCAGGATTTCATCCTTTGGAGCACCTTCCTTAACCGTCACCAAATGCTCTTTTTGCGTCATAACGCTAGAAACAGGGTTATCAAACTGGGTCTCAAAGCGCAAATCACGGCTGGTCACGATACCCACCAGCTCATCTTCACTCACGACAGGGACGCCGGAAATATTTTCTGCGTAAGTTAATTCAATAACATCTCGAATACTGGTTTCAGGACTTACCGTTAAAGGATCCTTGATGACCCCACTTTCATATTTTTTTACCTGGCGAACATGCTCAGCCTGCGCCTTGTAATCCATATTTTTGTGAATAATGCCAATACCGCCCTCTTGCGCCATAGTAATGGCCAGCCGTGCTTCAGTCACCGTATCCATTGCCGCGGAAATAAGCGGAATATTGAGCTCAATATCTTTGGTCAGGCGCGTTTTTAACTGCACTTCTTTCGGTAAAACCACCGAATGGGCGGGCAAAAGTAAAACATCATCAAAAGTAAGGGCTTCCTGAGCGATTCGTAGCATAATCAAAGGCTTCCAAGAGTGGCGTAAAACGCCGAATTATAAAGATTTTTTGGAATTTGGTAAATGCCTACTAATAATTAATCATAAAATCAGGTGCATATTTATCAAATTTTATCGCTCCAGACAGTTGCCAAGAAGGGACACAATACGCATAATGGATACAGGTCACGGGAATATACCCACTTAAAAATTGACCACCTAACTTCATAATGATTTGATTATATTCTAATTTTTATGATCAGATAAAGATGTCGTATTAATTTAAATTCCTTTTGGAGGAGCAACATGAAAACAATTATTAAGCTTGCAGTAGCTTGTGCATTGGCGCTGTCTTTAGCCGCTTGTGGAACAGCACAAACTAAATCACTTAGTGACGCTAATATGGCATTAAAATCTGCAATGGCAGCAAATGTTAAAGCTAAAAAAATGTACGTTGAATGGCGTGATACTGGCAAAGTTTTGAAAAAAGCCCGTAAAGCAAAAGGCGCAGGTAACTACGATAAAGCCGTTAAATTAGCTGGCAAAGCTGAAAGACAAGCTAAGAATGCTGTTGCTCAAGCCAAGGCACAAAAAAATGTTAAACCTCGTCTCTAATAACAATTAGATAACAACAGGTTTATTAAAAAAGTCGGGATTATCCCGGCTTTTTTTTGCCTCATTTTTGTCGAAAAAACCTCTTATAATTTTTCACTTTGCTTTATCATTCAATGATGACGGATACTTCTGCCAATATTTCAAATAGTCGCGATATTTATACCGTTTCACGGTTAAATCGAGAAGTCCGCACTGTATTAGAAACAGGCTTCCCTCTGTTGTGGATTGAAGCTGAGCTATCAAATTTTGCACGCCCTGCTTCCGGACATTGGTATTTCTCACTAAAAGATGAAGCGGCACAAGTAAAATGTGCAATGTTTAAAAATCGTAACCAACTCGTTAAAGTCCTCCCCGCAAACGGTAAACAAGTATTAGTCCGGGCCAGGATTGGGCTTTATGAGCCCCGTGGTGATTATCAACTCATTATTGAGCACATGGAAGAAGCGGGTGATGGCGCATTAAGAAGGCAGTTTGAATTACTAAAAAACAAACTTGCAACTGAAGGCTTATTTGATACCGCGCATAAAAAAAATATACCAGAAAACGTAACACGCGTTGGTATTGTAACGTCAGCAACAGGCGCTGCCATACACGATATTTTAACAACCTTACAACGTCGCTTTCCAATGCACAAAACGATTGTTTATCCTGTCCCGGTACAAGGCAAAGGGGCAAGTAATAAAATTGCTGCCGCCATTACTAAAGCCAATGAACGAAAAGAAATCGATGTGCTGATCATTGCACGGGGCGGTGGTGCATTAGAAGACTTGTGGGAATTTAATGAAGAAGTTGTCGCTCGTGCAATTTACAACTCGGATATTCCGATTATTACCGGCATTGGTCATGAAGTCGATTTTACTATAGCAGATTTTGTTGCCGATAAGCGTGCAGCAACGCCCACTGCTGCTGCTGAATTAATCAGTCCGGATCGTCGTCAACTACTGCAACAATTCGCCTCTTTTGAATCACGCCTGATTTATTTAATGCGGCAAAACCTGCAACAAAAACAACAAAAAACAGACTGGTTAAACAAACGAATTCGGCACCCTAAAGATCAATTGCAAATATTTAAAAATAAACTCAATGAGTTGAATCAGCGAAATGTTCGAAGTGTAAAAAATACGCTGTTAAAATCACGCTCTCAAATTCGTTTACTAGAAGTAAAACTTCAACAACATACGCCCTTGCAACGCATTCAGCAATTACAACTGCAATATAAAAATATCAACAACCGTTTTCAACATGCAGCAAAACAAACAATGTCCATAAAAATAAAAAAATTACAGCATCTTATTTACACCCTTGATGCCATAAGTCCCTTGCATACATTAAAACGGGGTTATGCCATTGTTAAAGATGAAAACAACCATGTTATTCGTAATGTTCGCAATGTTAAAAAAAATCAACTTATAAAAACAGAGTTTGCAAAAGGTTCTGTTTTTTCAACTATTACAGAAATTAATAATGATTAAAAATATACTGTTTATTTCATTTTTCGGATTAGTCACATTCAAGTTGGCAACAGCAGAAACCTTTCCTGTTGCAGCCCCCGTTCCAGGTGGCATTGCAATTGTTGATTTAAAATCTGATTTCAACGAACAAGAAAAAGTTTTCTATGGGAAAAAACGTATTCTAACGCGAAAAATAAATAATACCTGGCAAGCAGTGATTGGCTTACCGCTAAAAATAAAAACCGGCACCCATAAAATACAAATAATTAATGCTATGGGAAAGAAGAAGTATCAATATTTTTCAGTAGCCAATAAAAATTATGAAACACGCCATATAACAATAACAAATAAACGTATGGTGTCACCAACAAAAAAAGATATTGAACGTCATTACAAAGAAAAACCATTGATTGTTGCGGCACTAAAAACGTGGACAGAAAACATTGATGTGCAAACAAATTTTACACTCCCTGTAATTGGGCGATTTAGTAGCCCGTTTGGTTTAAAACGTATTTATAATAAACAAAAGCGTATTCGTCGACATACAGGACTTGATATAGCAGCTCCAACCGGGACATTCATTACATCACCTGCAAAAGGAAACGTGATACGCACCGGTTCGTATTTTTTCACGGGTAACACTGTGTTTATTGATCACGGTCAGGGTTTAGTGACAATGTACTGCCACCTCAATAAAACACAAGTCAAAGCGGGTCAACAACTTGCACAAGGACAAACCATAGGTACTGTCGGCATGACCGGCAGAGTAAGCGGTCCTCATTTGCATTGGGTAGTCAGTTTAAATAATACAAAAATAGACCCTAAATTATTTATAAATACGAATGCCTCCAAAAAATAGTATCAATCTTCCCAACTGGGTTAAATGGAAAGCACAAGACGCAGATGGAGCATGGTGGGGATACAGTGTTGAACCACTTGAATTTAGTGATGGCTGGTATGAGAACGAAATTGGTGTAAGGATGAAATTAAAACAATCTAAAGCCAATCCTGACTGGAAAAACTCATTAATAAAAATAAATTAAAATATGGATACTCTTTATTTTTCATCTGAAAAACAATCTGGATAATCATTTCACCAGCAATAATAGTACATGAGCATTTTGAAGATGTTTTTGTAATGCCCCTCATAAAATTATTATGGAGGGTAAACGCAGTTATCCAGTTTCTCGCTATTCGTGCAATGGTCTATTTTACGTGTTTCATCATACGTCTTCTCTTAACCTGCTGTCGTCTAGTAAGATTGTTCTTATTCTTCCTATCTTTGAACGGATTATCACCAGTTTTAAATTCAATACGAATCGGCGTACCGTGTAAATTTAAACGTTTAAGAAAAGCATTGAATAAATAACGTCGATAACTGGCAGGCACATTCTCTGTTTGATTTCCGTGAATAACAATAATAGGTGGATTCTTGCCGCCCTGATGCGCATAACGAAGTTTAATTCGATGCCCTTTTACAATCGGTGGTTGATGTTGTTGTACTAAATATTCCAGTAACCGGGTAAGTTTTGGTGTGGAAAACTCCGCCATTGCAGAATTATATGCCGTTTGTACATAGCCAAATAAATCGCCAACACCTGATCCATGTAATGCTGAAATATATTTTTTACGAGCAAAACTTAAAAATGGTAATTTGTAATCAAGCTCCGTTTTTATTTTTTCTTTTTGCTCCTGATCAAGTCCATCCCATTTATTAATAGCGATGACAAGAGCTCGGCCTGCATCCATGATGTAACCCAATAATGTTACATCTTGCTCACTGATCGTATCTTGTGCATCTAACACCATAATAACCACATGAGCATCCTGAATAGCCTGCAATGCTTTAATAACACTATATTTTTCAGTAAGTTCTTTTACCTTACCCCGCCGTCTTACTCCGGCAGTATCAATAATGGTATATTGTTGCCCGTCACGTTCAAAAGGAAGATAAATACTATCGCGTGTCGTACCCGGTTGATCGTACGCAACAACCCGCTCTTCACCTAAAATACGATTCACTAATGTTGACTTACCAACATTTGGCCTGCCCACAATAGCAATTTTAATTCCTGCAGCAACACCTGACTCAACTTCAAATTCAGGGAGATCAGCAAGGGTTGATTCAATAAGAGCGGTTACTCCACGGCCTTGTGAAGCCGCAATACCTTTAGGTTCACCTAAACCCAAAGCAAAAAACTCAGCAACAACAACTTCCGCGTGAAAACCATCGATTTTATTTACTACAAGGATAACGTTCTTGCCTGTATTGCGCAGACGTTTTGCAATTTCTTCATCCATTGCGGTTAAACCATCATGGGCATCCGTCATAAATAAAATAATATTTGCTTCTTCAACAGCCAACCAGGATTGTTGAGCCATTAAACCATCAATACCTTCTACTTCACCACTTAAACCGCCGGTATCGATAACAATGTAAGGAATATCACCTAATTTTCCATCACCGTATTTCCGATCACGCGTCATACCCGGTTGATCAACAACCAGTGCATCACGAGTACGCGTCAAACGATTAAACAGTGTTGATTTGCCGACATTGGGCCGTCCAACTAATGCAATTACCGGTTTCATTATTAATTAGTTCTTCTCAATCTGAAAAGCAACTAAATGACCAGTACGATCCAGTGAAAGTAAAAAATCATTAGTCAGCAATGGTCGAATCAGAATATTGTTATTCTTACTATAAATAAATTCTGATTCTTCTAAGTCACGTTCGTCATCATAATCATCATCATTGACCTTATTTCTTGCAATTATTTTACCATCTTCCCGATTTAACCAATGTAAATAACCATCATAGTCACCTACAACAATATAGTTACTGTAAGCTTCTGGTGCGGTCAGACGACGGCGTAATAATTTATCCTGACGCCACAAAGTCGAACCATTATAACGATTCAATGCCCAGACTTGTCCCGCGGCATCCGTTATATAAACACGAAATGCATCAACATAAAGACCTGAATAACTTGAAAAATCACGTCCCCATATTAATTGACCTGAACCTATTTTTACTGCTGCAACACGTCCTTGATAACCGGCAACATAAATAACATCATCAACAATAACAGGATCAATATCCATATCAATAACACGTTCTAACTGATTTCTTCCTTTAGCAACTGCAATCGTTGTTTCCCACAGTAACTTACCGTGTTTTAAACTTATAGCTGAAAGCTTACCACTATCAGAAGCAGTAATAACAATATCATTACTAATTAACGGGGTGCTATTGCCACGTAAAGTTAAACGCGGTACTGAACGGTCATATACCCAGCTTTGCTGACCACTATCAACATTCAGCCCATAAACACGACCATCAATAGTTTTAACAACAAGAATGCCTTTTGCAATTGCCGGGCGAGACAATATTTCACTGCTTAATTGTACACGCCATAATTCTTTTACATTTTTATTATCTGCAGACGTATCTTGGTGCGATACATCAAGAGCAACAACTTCACCTTTGCTCGTTCCAAAAAACAATTTTCCATTAGAAAAAGTCACGCCCCCTGATGCGGGTAAATTTAAATCAGTTTGCCAAATCATTTCGCCGCTATTAACAGCAAATACTTCCAGGTGTCCTTTATAATCAATAATATATCCTGTATTTCTATTAATAGCCGGCTTCAGTTTTAAATAAAAATCACCTACACCTTCACCCACAATAAAGCCCCATTTCCGGGAAATATTTATTTTGTTATTTAAAGGCGTTAACTCTACAGGCGGTAATAATGGTGAAGGTGAACTGCCACAAGCCGTTAAAAATAAAAACACTATAATTACAGAAACAAACCTCATTGTGATTCAACCCCATTTATCCCTGTCTTTATATTTGCTTGAGTTAAATCATCCAGTTTCATTTTAATAAGCGCATATCGTTGATCACCCTGTGATAAAGCAGATAAAGCCAGACGATAATTTTCTTTTGCTTGCGCAGGTAATTTTTTGGCTAAATTTATATCTCCACGTATTTCACTATAAGCAGCAGAATAACCATTCGCTTTTACGCCTTTAATCAGGGCTTCAGCAGATTCAATATTATTTTGAGATAAATACAATCGTGCTAAACGTTGTTGTGCGAGATGCTGAATACCTTCATCATTGCCGTTATCAACAGTCCATTTTAATTGTGAAATTGCTTTTTCAATTTCATTTTTATTCACATTATCTTTTGCTAATAACAAAGCAGCTAAAGCAGCATAAGGTGTACCGGAATAATCGGTCTTTAAAATTTCAGTACTTTCAGCTTTATCATTTTCTGATGATAGAATTTCACTAAAAATTACCGATGCCTGTTGTGCCCGACTTTGTTTATTCTCAATCCAGTACCGATAACCCGCCAGTATCACAACACCAATAACAATACCTGTTATTAATGAAACCGCATTATCTTTCCACCACTTTTTTATTGCTTCAACTTGTTCTTCTTCAGAATTATACGTTTCCACCTTTAACTCCCAATTAATCCAATATTCTTTTTCAGGTAATCTGTAATTTGACTGAGCTCGATCATTTCCTGCTCTTTCTTTTCTCGTAAAAATTTTACTGTTATTATGTTTTTTTCCAGTTCATCGTCGCCCAAAATAAAAGCAAGGCCAGCGCCGCTTTTATCTGCTTTTTTCATTTGGCTTTTTATACTTCCGCCACCACAATTCACTTGCAATTTTAAGCCCAAAATTTCGTTACGCCATTGCTCAGCCAAAGGTAACCCTTTAGACAAGGCTTTTTCCCCCATTAAAACAAGATAAACGTTTAAATTATTCTCATGTTGTACATCTTCTGGAATTTCCAGTAACTCAATCAAACGCTCCAGACCTAAAGCGAAACCTATTGCAGGTGTTGCCTTACCACCTAATTGTTCAACCAGCCCATCAAAACGTCCGCCAGCGCAAATTGTACCTTGCGTACCCAGTTTATCGGTTACCCATTCAAACACTGTTTTACTGTAATAATCCAAACCACGTACCAAACGTGGATTAATCTTGTAACTCACACCAGCATCGTTAAGTACGTTACATAAGACTTCAAAATCCTGTTTTGATTCTGCATCAAGATGATCAATTAACTTAGGTGCATTCTCATTGAGCTTTTGCATCTCAGGGTTTTTGCTGTCCAGAATACGTAATGGATTTGTTTGCAAACGGCGTTTGCTGTCATCATCAAGTTCTGCTTCGTGCGCTGAAAAATATTCTACTAATATTTTTCGATATTGCTGACGTGTTTCAGCTGAGCCTAATGAATTTAACTCAAGACTTACATCATCACTCATACCCAACTTTTGCCATAATCGATTTGACATCAAAATAAGTTCAGCATCAACATCTGGCCCGGCAAGGCCGAAAGCTTCAACACCAAATTGATGAAATTGGCGATAACGTCCCTTCTGCGGCCGTTCATGGCGAAACATGGGACCGCTATACCATAATCGTTGAATTTGATTGTGTAATAAACCATGTTGCATTGCCGCACGTACACAACTTGCGGTACCTTCCGGGCGTAAGGTTAAGCTATCACCATTACGATCTTCAAAGGTATACATTTCTTTTTCAACAATATCGGTAACTTCACCAATAGAGCGTTTAAATAATGCAGTGCTTTCAACAATCGGCATTCTTATTTCCTGATAACCATAAGACTGCATTAATTGTCGAAAACTGTTTTCAACATGTTGCCAGTAAGGCGTTTGTTCCGGCAATATATCGTTCATGCCCCTAATTGCTTGTATTGACTTAGCCACAGTTTTTATTCTTATACTCAATAGTTATTATAATTCAACGTAAATTTAATTTTCTTAAAAGCTTTGTTTCTTGTGAGTCCGGAAAATATTGTTTTAACTTAATAGCCAGACTTCCAGCTCGTCCTTTAAGACCTTTTTTTCGCGCGACCAATAATTCTAACCACAAACTTTTCGATGTTGGTTTTGCGATTTTATAATGTCTCGTTAAATAATCTGAAGCTGCGTTGATCTTTCCCTTATCAAAATTGATTTGCGCTAAACCTAACAATGCAGAGGGTAATCTGTTATTAAACTTTAACGCCGTTTCAAAATATTTTTCTGTATGTTTAACGTTCCCTTGTTTTTCTACACACAACCCCATATTTTCATAAACCTGCCCTTTGTTACTGTACAAAGGGTCAACAAGCACTTTATTTAACAACTTTAAACCTTCTTCATACGAACCAATACCACACAAAAATATTCCGTAGTTATTTTGAATCGAAGAATCTTCTTCATTGAGTTCCATTGCCCGTCTAAAATGCTCATCTGCCAGATCATTTTGTTGCAAACGACGATATAACTCAGCAATATAATGATGAGCATTACTATTATCACTATCATGCTTAAGTGCTTTCTTTAGCTTCAACATTGCATTTTCATACTTACCTTGTGCTAAATAAGCAACTCCAAGTTCAGTATTAGCTACAGCAATTTTTTTATGGTCAAGGCCAGCACGCTCAGTTTTTGTAGCGCAACCGGAAACAATAAATAGAAATAACAAGCTTGTTACATGAAACATCATTCTCATACTGCTCTCCCCAATGAAATATCTTCTTTTCCCTGACGACGTTTACTGCGTTTAGTTTTATCCAACACTTTACCGGCTAGTTGCCCACAAGCCGCATCAATATCTTCACCCCGTGTTTTACGTGTAGTAGTCAATAACCCACCCTTTACTACAATATTTCTAAAAGTCTCAATTGCTTCTGCTGAAGAAGTCTCATAACCACTGTCAGGAAAAGGGTTAAAAGGAATAAGGTTTATTTTACAAGGAAAACCTTTTAATAGCTTAACCAATTCGCGTGCATGCTGGGGCTTATCATTAACACCATCTAGCAAAACATATTCAACAGTCACCTTTCGTTTGGTTTCACCTGAAACATAACGTTTACATGCTGCCAGTAATTCTTTAATCGGATACTTACGATTTATCGGCACAAGTTTATTACGTAACTCATCATTCGGTGCGTGCAATGATAGTGCAAGACTGACGTCACTCACTTCTTTAAGACGATCTAATGCAGGAATAACACCTGATGTGCTTAAGGTCACTCGGCGTTTAGACAAGCCATAGGCATTATCTTCAAGTAGAATATTTATCGTAGTAACAACATTATCAAAATTAAGCAGCGGTTCACCCATACCCATGAAAACAACATTTGAAATAACGCGTTCATTTCGAGGAATACATTTAAGCGCACGATTAGCGATAACAACTTGGGAAATAATTTCTGCTGTAGTGAGGTTGCGATTAAAACCCTGTTGTGCAGTTGAACAAAAACTGCATTCCAATGCACACCCCACCTGTGATGATATACACAAGGTACCGCGATCACCTTCAGGAATAAAAACCGTTTCAATACTGTTGCCACTGTCGAGACGCAACAACCATTTAATCGTGCCATCATCAGAATGTTGCTCAGTAACAATCTCGGGCAATTTAATTTCTGCTACTTCAGACAGCTTCTCTCGTAATGATTTACTGAGATTGCTCATAGCATTGAAATCATCAACACCAAACTGATAGATCCATTTTAATAATTGTGCGGCACGAAAAGGCTTTTCACCTATTTCAGTAAAATAGGCTTGTAACCCCTGCCGATCAAAATTCAGCAGGTTCACCTTTTCATGTCTGTGCAATTTAACTTCCATAACTTTTTTTATCGTAACCGTGGGCACAATTCGTCATCTGAAAAGAAAAAGGCCATTTCAGCTTTTGCTGTGTCCGGGCCATCTGATCCATGTACCGCATTTTCATCAATTGAAGTCGCAAAATCAGCACGAATGGTACCGGCAGCGGCTTCAGCCGGGTTCGTTGCGCCCATCACTTCACGATGTACCGTAATGGCATTTTCGCCTTCCAAAACCTGAACCATGACGGGGCCTGAAGTCACGAACGCCACTAAATCAGCATAAAATGGACGTTCCTTATGTACTGCATAGAATTCACCGGCTTTTTCTTCGCTCAGCGGCATCATTTTAGCTGCAACTATTTTCAAACCTGTTTTTTCAAATCGGCTATAAATTTCACCAATCACATTTTTGGCAACTGCATCAGGTTTAATAATTGAAATAGTACGTTCCTGAGACATGGTTTACTCCGAAATAAGTCTAAATTCAGGTCTATAAAATAGCATAAACCCGCGGAAATGCGCGGGTTTACATCTCAATATTTGAGGGATGTAATTTTATCGTCTGGCGAAGTTTCAAGCAATCAAAACTACGCTATTTTCAGGGATATTCAGGTGGAATAAGCATAGAGAACGGAATAACACTACTTTCGAATGAATTCAAAGCTACTTTTAAGCTGCTCTAATCTTTTTCGTCGATCCAGGCCGCCTGAATCGCTTCAAGAACTCTTTCACCGGAATGTTCGGGATCATCATCAAAATCTTCTAAATCACAAACCCAGTCACGTAAATCAGTAAATCGAACCTGCTGAGGATCAACATCCGGGTGAGCTTCATCCAAAGCGATGGCAATTTCCAGACTTTCTATCCATTTTAGAGACATGTTAATACCTCACTATTAATGGTTTTCAGAAACCATGTTGATGGTGTACTTAGGAATTTCAATCACCAGATCTTTATCACCGACCAACGCCTGGCAACTTAATCGAGAATCAGGTTCCAGCCCCCAGGCTTTATCCAATAAATCATCTTCCAGTTCTGTTGATTCTTTCAACTCATCAAAACCTTCGCGAATATAAACATGGCAAGTTGTGCAGGCGCAGGATTTTTCACAGGCATGTTCAATATGAATGCCATTTTTCAGTGCTGCATCACAAATTGTCACACCGGGTTCAACTTCAAACATAGCACCGTCTGGACAAAGTTCTTCGTGGGGGAGAAAAATTAATTTAGTCATCGTTTTATCTTTGTTTAATAATTAAAATTCGTTTACGTTATGGCCAGCCAGGGCTTTTTTAATACTGCCATCCATACGCCGGGCAACAAATTCTGTTGCGGCTTTATCAAGTTCAGTAATCGCATCTTTGATAGCACGTAATTCGTTACCGTTACTCAGCTCACTTAATTTATTTGCAGCCACATCAATTTGTTTACGTTCAGCAGCATTTAACAAACCACCATCATCTGCCAACGCAGCTTGTAATGCTTCTAATACTCTTTCCGCTTCAACTTGTTGTTCGCGTAACATGCGCGCAGTAACATCATCTTCTGCATGCTCAATTGAATCACGTAACATGGTTTCAATTTCAGTATCAGTCAAACCATAGGAAGGTTTAACTTCAATACCACTTTCAACTCCGGTTGTTTCTTCACGTGCAGTAACAGACAACAAACCGTCTGCATCAACCTGAAAAGTGATCCGAATGCGTGCAGCACCTGCCACCATCGAGGGAATATCATGCAAAGTAAACCGACCTAATGAACGACAATCGCTGACCAATTCACGTTCACCTTGCAAAGCATGAATGGACATGGCCGTTTGTCCATCTTTAAAGGTTGTAAAGTCCTGAGCACGCGCCACAGGAATGGTTGTATTACGTGAAATCACTTTTTCAACCAGACCTCCCATGGTTTCCAGACCTAATGATAATGGAATAACATCCAGTAATAATAAATCATCACCTGACTTATTCCCGACTAACACATCAGCTTGAATGGCTGCGCACATTGAAACAACAGTATCCGGATTAATATCCGTTAAAGGTTGTTGCTGAAAAAAATCAGCCACTTTATCGCGCACCTGGGGTACACGGGTTGAACCACCGACCATAACAACGGATTTTATTTCAGAGGCATCAATACCAGCATCACGTAAAGCACGTCGGCAAGGTAATAACGTTTTTTGTACCAGGAGAGTTATCAACTCATTAAATACATCCAGCGTTAAATGGCCACTCCAGTTTGAACCATCATCTAACTCAATATTTAATTCAGCGCTATCCATATTACTTAATGTTTCTTTTGCGGCACAAGCATCACGCATTAAACGACGCATTTGATGATGGCTGATATCTTTTTCTGTCTCGTTAATACCCGCTTGTTGCATAATCCATTTCGCAATCACATAATCAAAATCATCGCCACCGAGTGTAGTATCACCCGCTGTTGCCATGACTTCAAAAACACCTTTATGCAAACGCAAAATCGAGATATCAAATGTACCACCACCAAGATCGTAAACCGCAATAACACCTTCCGCTTTTTTATCTAAACCATAAGCAACAGCGGCAGCTGTGGGTTCATTTAATAAACGCAAAACATTGAGTCCGGCTAACTTGCCAGCATCTTTTGTTGCCTGACGTTGCGCATCATCAAAATAAGCTGGAACAGTAATCACAACGCCGGTTAAACTATCACCTAACGCAGCTTCTGCACGTGATTTTAATGACTTTAAAATTTCAGCAGAAACTTCTATCGGACTAACATCTCCGGCAACTGTACGAATACGTGGCACAGCAGAATCACCTTCGGCAAATTCATAAGGCCGGCGTCCACCGAGTTCTTTAATATCAGTTAAGCCACGACCCATATAACGTTTTACAGAGCTAATCGTGTTTAAAGGATCTTTGGCTGCTGCAGACTTAGCATCAGTACCGACAATAATTTTGTTCGCGGTATAACGTACAACAGATGGCAAAGTATCACTGCCCTGCTCATCGTTCAATATTTCGGCTTTGCCACTTTTAACAGATGCAATCAGTGAATTAGTTGTACCTAAATCTATTCCAGCCGCCAAACGATGTTCGTGTGGATTAGTGGATTGCCCAGGTTCGCTTATTTGTAACAGAGCCATAAAGTTTTCAGTCTTTGTGTCCAGGAATTTATTAAGAAATTATATAACAGCCAGTTATAGAGCGTCGAGCAGGTTTTCTTCCTGATATTCAGCTTCTTGTTGTAGTTTATTTAAAAACTGCATCTTGTGTACCAGTTGTTTCACATTATTTTTTTGCATATCGTCTAATTGAGCTTGCCCTAAATTTTCTCGTATCTCATCCAATACAGCGGTAATACGTTTTTTAATATCAGCCATAATTTGATTCAGACTCGATATTGGATCACTGTCGTGATTAAGTTCTTCCAGCGCTTCACGCAATTCAATTTGTTCCATTAGAAAAGCAGGATCCAGCGCCATATCTTTTTCATCATCAAAGGAAACAAATTGTAATTCCAGCATATAACGCGCACGGCGTTGAGGAGATTTTAAAATTTGATAAGCGTCATTAACTGTTGCCGCTTTGTCTACTGATAAACGCCGTTCACGATCAGAAGCATTCGCGAACTTATCAGGATGTACCACACGTTGTAATTTACGATAGCGCTGACTTAAATCTTGAAGATCAATATCGAAGGAAACAGGCAGTTCAAATAACTCAAAATGAGTTTGTGTTTGCGCCATAATAGATTTAAAAAATCAAACGGTAAAGCTTTCGCCGCAACCGCACTCACCTTTTACATTCGGATTATTAAACTGGAAGCCTTCATTAAGACCTTCTTTGCCATAATCCAGTTCAGTACCATCAATATAAAGTAAACTTTTTGCATCAACAATAATTTTCACACCATTCGATTCAAAAACCTTATCATCCTCAGCAACTTCATCAATAAATTCGAGAACATAAGCCATACCGGAACAACCACTGGTTTTGATGCCTAAACGTAAGCCTATACCCTTACCACGATTATCAAGAAATGCTTTAACACGTTCCGCTGCTGTTTCAGTTAAAGTGATGGCCATGAAAATATATCCTAAAATTATTTCAATTTTCAGGGTGAGGAGTTTTAAATTTCCCCTCACCCTAGCCCTCTCCCAGAGGGAGAGGGAACTTTATTAGTTCAATTCACTTCAGGGGCAGTGAGGGTGCAGAGAACAAGGCGAAAGTCTGACGAAAAAGCGGAATGTACAATAAGTACATGAGCATTTTGAGGAGGCTTTCAACGCCATTATCTGTGCCCTCACTGTTCCTGATTATTTTTTGCTTTTGTAGTCTTCGATTGCTGCTTTGATGGCGTCTTCTGCTAGTACCGAACAATGAATCTTAACTGGTGGCAATTCTAATTCAGCGGCAATTTCTGTATTCTTAATCATGCCTGCTTCATCCAGAGTTTTGCCTTTAACCCATTCAGTTAATAGTGAGCTGGATGCAATCGCAGAACCACAACCATACGTTTTGAATTTAGCATCTTCAATAACACCATCATCCGATACTTTAATTTGCAGACGCATAACATCACCACATGCTGGTGCACCGACCATGCCAGTACCAATATTGGTTTCATCTTTATCCATTGAACCCACGTTACGTGGATTTTCATAATGATCAATTACTTTTTCGCTATATGCCATGACTGCTTGCCTCTACATTCGTTTAATTAGTGCGCTGCCCATTCGATAGCACTGATATCAATACCGTCTTTGAACATTTCCCATAAAGGAGAAAGCTCGCGTAACTTTCCAATGTTGTCGTTGATTTTTTCAATTGCAAAATCAATCTCTTCTTCTGTTGTGTAACGGCCTAGAGAAAAACGAATTGAGCTATGCGCTAATTCATCATTTCGACCTAATGCACGTAAAACATAAGAAGGTTCTAAACTTGCTGATGTACATGCTGAACCGGAAGAAACTGCAAGTTCTTTTAATGCCATGATTAAAGACTCACCTTCAACATAATTAAAACTGATGTTTAGGTTATGCGGGATGCGCTGATCGATATCACCATTGATGTATGTTTCTTCAATAACATCTAAACCTTTTAATAAACGATCACGTAACATACGAATGCGTTCATTGTCTGCAGCCATTTCTTCTTTGGCTAAACGGAAGGCTTCACCCATTCCAACAATTTGATGTGTTGCTAATGTACCTGAACGCATGCCACGCTCATGCCCACCACCGTGCATTTGTGCTTCTAAACGAACACGTGGTTTACGACTTACATATAATGCACCGATACCTTTTGGGCCATAAATTTTGTGTGCAGAAAATGACATTAAATCAACTTTTAGTTCATCCATATCAATGGGCACTTTACCGGCACTTTGTGCCGCATCTACATGAAACATAATTTTACGTTCGCGGGTAATTTCGCCAATGGCTTTAATGTCCTGGATAACACCAATTTCATTATTTACATGCATAATAGAAACTAAAATAGTGTCATCACGCAAAGCCGCTTTAAGTTTATCCAGATCAATTAAACCGTTATCTTCAGGGTCAAGATAAGTGACTTCATAACCTTCTCGCTCAAGTTGGCGACAAGAATCTAAAACTGCTTTATGTTCCGTTTTACAGGTAACAATGTGTTTGCCTCTTTTATGATAGAAATGGGCAATACCTTTAATCGCAAGATTGTCGGATTCCGTTGCACCCGAGGTAAAAACAATTTCTTTAGGATTAGCGTTAATTAGCTCAGCAACATTTTTACGAGCCTCATCAACGGCATCTTCTGCTTTCCAGCCAAACTCATGTGAGCTTGAAGCAGGATTACCAAAATTTCCTTCGATAGTTAAACAATCACACATTTTTGTTGCAACACGTTTATCAACCGGTGTTGTTGCAGAGTAATCAAAATAAATCGGTGTTTTCATAACTTCTCCAACCAATATCCCATCCTGCTTGGACAATTGGTTTTATACTGTATTGCTTTGTTCTATCGCACACATCCATGTAGCCAAGGGCGTAGAGGGGATTGACTTACGAATTTACAACCGCATCTTCAGTTGTAACAAAATGAGTTTCAGCTTGTTCCTGTCGTGCAGCCACTTTTTGCACACCTTGACGTTCAACCAGATTACCCAAACTAATTCCCATCAGAAAATCATGAATTTGTGTACTTAATTCAGTCCATAAATCATGTGTTAAACACTGCTCATCATCCTGACAATTGGATAAACCACCACAACGTGTGGTTTCAACTTTTTCATCAACGGCGGTAATAACATCAGCGACGGCGATTTGGTGTGAATCGCGGCTTAAGCGATAACCACCACCGGGCCCACGCGTACTATCAACCAATTCTTGCTTGCGTAAACGTGAGAACAATTGCTCAAGGTAAGACAGGGAAATGCCCTGACGTTGAGAAATATCAGCCAACGTAATTGGCCCATCTTTATAATGCAATGCTAAATCAAGCATCGCAGTTACAGCATAACGTCCTTTAGTGGTTAATCTCATTGCATCGCCCCGCGTAATTAAGTAAACTCTGACATACCAATACGGTAAAAATAACAAAACCTAGCATTTTAGTCAAGTATTTTCACTTCTTTTATCATTACTCCATTCCAGCTTTATATTTAACAGCGAAATCACTCCGGCAACTTGTTTTTATCCTCTGCATCTACATGTTCAGGCAACGGATTAGATGAAATGTCACATGCGCCTAAATCAGGCAACTTGACCACATCAAGCTCTGTCCCCAATGATTTCAATGACTTACACATGTTCTGCATTTGTGTATCCATGGCATGGATATGATCTAACATAATATCTATCGCATTAGCGACCGGATCAGGCATATCTGGCGAAGCACCATAAGCGTCAAAACCAATCTTTTTTGCAAATTCTTTTCGTTTTGTCATTGAGGCAATTTTTGTTTTAGCCGAAACAATATGTCCCGGGATACCAACAACCGTGGCATTTTCAGGGACATCTTTTACCACTACTGCATTTGAGCCCACCCGTGCACCATTTGCTAGCGTAATCGGTCCCAGCACTTTGGCCCCAGCGCCCACAACAACATCATTTCCCAGCGTTGGATGGCGTTTACCTTTATTCAAGGTCGTACCGCCCAACGTGACACCATGATATAAAGTGACATCATCACCAATCACCGCCGTTTCTCCAATCACTACACCCATACCATGGTCAATAAAAAATCGACGCCCAATCTGAGCTCCCGGGTGTATCTCAATACCGGTTAAAAATCGAGTGATTTGGGAAAGCATTCTCGCCAGCCATTTAAGATGTAGACGCCAGAGGAAATGATTAACACGATGCCACAGCAAAGCATGCACGCCAGGGTAAGCAGTAAGCACTTCAAAACTATTGCGCGCAGCAGGATCGCGATCAAAAACGCAGTTAATATCTTCTCGAAGTCGTTTAAACATTTGTTTTTACCAGCTTAAGTCTTTGCTAATATTGGAAGCGGCTATTAAAGTCTTCTTAAACCGCGCTGTCAATGCTGATTATCCAACAATCTCACATCTTGCCAGAACGGGAGTTTGCTTTTTGCGCCGCTGTCATAATACCTCGCAAAATATTCACTTCTAATCGTTCAAGTCCGGTACGAGTAAATAACCTACGTAATCGACGCATAAGCTGACCAGGATTATCGGGCTTTAAAAAATCCAACTCTGTTAATGCTTCTTCAAAATGCTTAAACATGCCCTCTTGCTCAGCAGCCGTTGCCAACGGGGAGTCCGGCTCAGGCTCAGGTACTCTGTCTAACGCCGTTGCCAGACGAATTTCGTAACACAAAACTTGTGCCGCGGCTGCGATGTTCAAAGAGCTAAAATCGGGATTAGTGGGAATCGTCACCAACAACTGGCAAAGCTCCAGCTCTTCATTTGTCAGGCCAGAATTTTCCCGCCCTAATACAATCGCCACTTCGGCTTCTTTTTCAACATTAACAACTCGACGGGCACATTCTCGTGGATCAACAACCGGCCACGGTAAAGTACGCATTCTGGCACTGGCGCCAATCACTAACGAGCAATCAGCGATCGCTTCCTCTAAAGTCGAAAAAACCTGTGTGTTTTCAAGCACATTTACCGCACCGGAAGCACGTGCGCGCGCTTTAGCATGAGGAAAAGGTGCTTCTGGCGCAACTAGCGACAAACGAGATAAGCCCATGTTTTTCATAGCACGTGCCACACCACCAATATTTCCCGGATGCGTTGTGCCGACCATGATGATGTGAATATTTGAAAAATCTGCTTTCATAATGTCCATGATACCAGTTATTAATCTGACACTGGAGGAATAGACTGTTAGAATGCGCCAACAGTAATATCTTTTGTAGATATTAGTTCTTTAAGAATCCAGAGGAATATATACCGTGCATCCAATGCTCAATATTGCCGTGCGTGCGGCACGCGCAGGTGGTGATTTTATCTCCCGTTATATCGACCGTGTAGATTCATTACGCGTAACTGAAAAATCACGTAATGATTTTGTTAGTGAAGTGGATAAAGGTGCTGAGAAAGCCATTATCGAGGTCATTCGTAAAGCCTACCCTGATCACAGTATTCTCGCTGAAGAAAGTGGTTCGCATAAAGGCAATGAATACGAATGGATTATCGACCCACTCGACGGCACAACCAATTTCCTCTATGGATTCCCTCAATTTGCGGTGTCTATTGCAGTACGCCACAAAAATCGTATTACTCAGGGTGTTGTCTACAACCCTCTCTCTCAAGAACTCTTTAGTGCCAGTCGTGGTAATGGTGCACAACTTAATGATCGTCGCATTCGTGTTACTCCAAGAAAAAGCCTCGAAGGAGCCTTACTGGGCACAGGTATTCCCTATCGTGATGATCACATGCACCTAATGGACGATTACCTGGGCATGTTAAAAGCACTCGTTCCAGGTACTGCGGGGATTCGTCGTCCCGGCTCTGCCGCATTAGATCTTGCTTTCGTTGCCGCAGGACGTTTGGATGGATTCTGGGAAATGGATCTCAACATCTGGGATATAGCAGCAGGCGTTATTCTCGTTGAAGAAGCCGGTGGTCTGGTAGGAGATTTAAGCGGTGGTATGGATTATCTAAAAACCGGTAATATCGTTGCCGCCAACCCAAAAGTATTTAAAGCTATGCTGCAAAAAATTAAACCTTTCGTTAAGAAATAAAAAACAAGACAAGTCCTGCCGAAGCAGGGGTTTTGATTCGATAAAAACGGGACTTCTGTCCCGTTAATATTTTATATTTCAACCAAATAGCCAATAAAAAATACTTACAGCCATTACCTTAACGACCTCTGCCACCTGAACCACCACCTTGGCGCGAACCGTACCCCGATCCATAGCTACTACCAGTGCTACCACTATCACCTTTTCTATATCGGTTTTGGCTACCGGAGCCACTGCCATCACCCTTTCGATAACGGTTTTTATTAGCGTTGCTCACTTCACCGTTTTCATTTAAATTTTTATAGAGGGCACGTTCTTCATCATTCATTGTTTGCAAACGGTTTTGCAATTGCGTTTGAGTCTGAGTTTGTTGCATCTCAGTAACATCATCCGCATAGCTAATGCTGCTAACCAAAAATAGAAGTGAACTTCCAATTAATGTGATTTTTTTGTTCATAATGTTTTCCTTTTGTCTGTATATCATTCGATTAAATTAGTAAGAGGCATATAACTCAAAGTCATTAAGCTTAAAGCCCCACTTCGATAATTATTATGCTGATAAACTATTTCACAAAAATTTCGATATGGATTTA
Organism: Gammaproteobacteria bacterium; assembly: GCA_030617815.1. GTDB lineage: Bacteria > Pseudomonadota > Gammaproteobacteria > UBA6429 > Thiohalophilaceae > JAGLTQ01. The sequence goes on along the minus strand of JAUWUS010000004.1, from coordinate 33,882 downwards.
TTTTGTTACAAACTATTTCAACATAATCATGGCTAAAAGAGATAAACATAAAAAAGGGCAGCGATTTGCTGCCCTCTTTAAATATACACACAAACGCTGATCTTACTCCGCCAGCGTCAAACCACTGGGAACACTCGCGGGTACATCATCACGATTATCAACACTGCTCGGATCTGTTAGTGCATTCAGGAAGTCAATGATTCGATCAACCTCTTTCGGACTGTAACTCATTCCATGCAACTCTGTATGTGTCGCAATTTCTGCAACACGAGCTGGATCATTCATAACAATAAAGTCCAATGCATCCAGATCAGCACGTGAAGGTAATTTAGCTTGTAGCTGATCATAATTATTAATTCCTTTTACAGTATTAATATGATGCTCAACCATTGCACGCAACGAGTTATACGATCCGCTATGACCATACGGTGCATTCAGTGCAACATTACGCAGCGAAGGTGTACGAAACTTATAGCGGTCAACTGGATCACCAGTGACCTGCTCACGGCCAAAGTCTTCGTGACCATCAAAACCATCACCCCGACCTGCTCCAATCTGAGGCATGGCAATTGCGTGGAATGCATGGTCAGTCTGTAGAACACCACTATGGCAACCGGCACAGGAATTTTCTCTCTTATTTTTGCGGTAAAATAATTTCATCCCTTTTTTGGCATTATTACTCATCGCATTTTTGTCACCGCGTAAATAATGATCGAAGGGACTGTTATCCGCCCGCCAAAAAACTCGCTCGAATGCAGAAATAGCATTGGCTGCGTGAGCATAGGTAATATCTGAAGCCTGGTTTATATCGCCAAAAGACACGATGAACATATTCACGTACTCGGGAATGCCCTGCAAACGCACGGCCAATTGATCCCAAACACCGCCGGGGCCAGCAATATTACCGGCTGCTGCAGCATCAGCAATGGAATTTTCACCTGCCTGACCAGCCATTTCAGTAGCCGATGTCACTGGAAACATCGCCTGACAAGCCACGATGTTTTCCAGATTATCTGGCAAACCGGCACCGACTGGTGTCTTACAACTGCTCGGGTAGGCGTGATCTAATTCAAGGCGGCCATCAGCGAACATCGCTGTGAATTCCTTAGCACCTTCGTTCCACACATGCGGTGCATTACGCGGTACACGTTCATGTACAGCATCGGCATCCGAACCCGTATCGCGAGTGACACCTAAACCTAAACCACCCTCTCCAATTGGCAGTGACAGTCCATCACCCGTACCGGCCAGCGGATGGTGACAGCTCGCGCAGGAAATATTTTTGTTACCACTGAGAATTTTGTCGAACATAAGGAGTCTGCCCAGCTCTACTTTGTCCTTTAGTGGTACACCATCATCATGGAAATCACTGTCCATCAATGGTGCTAGTTTTATTTTGTTATTATCCGCCAGTGCGCTACCTGTAACCAATAACACCGAAATAACTGATACCGTAATGAGTTTATTTGCTCTCATAAATCCTCCCCTTGCCCAGACTTTATCGAATTTTCTACCGTGGTCAGACAACGCAGTCGTCAGCCTGAACCTACTCGTGCTAGTCATCATGCCGATAAACTGTTTCTCAAACATTTCTATAAAAAGCTAATTTGTATCAAACTGTTTCAATGAATTTGTTGTAAGGTATGGAATAGATATGAGTGATAAAAACAAAAAAGAAATGATCCTGATTGTCGACGATGATCTGCGTCTGCAACGGCTGTTGACTGAATATCTGGATGAGCAGGGCTATAGCACTTATGCAGTAGGAAATGGCGAAGCAATGCAAGACTGGCTTGAAGAACATCATCCTGATTTAATTATTCTCGATCTCATGTTGCCTGGTGAAGATGGCTTATCGCTGGCGCGCAGCATACGACAGCAAGAAACCACCCCAATCATTATCTTGTCAGCTCGAGGCGAGGAAGTAGATCGAATTATTGGTCTTGAGGTTGGTGCAGATGATTACCTGGCTAAACCTTTCAATCCACGTGAGTTGCTGGCACGCATTCGTGCGGTACTACGTCGAGGCAATCCTGCAATCTCTACCACAGAAAATTTAGAAACAAATAGCTTATCGAATACTGTGGCAGAAGCTGCACCGGAACGTGTTTTTCAGTTCGGGGAATTCAAACTCAATATGCAAGAACGAATACTGTTACGAGATGGTGAGGAAGTAATGCTAACCAGTGGCGAAATGGCGCTATTGATTGTTTTGGTAGAACATCCGAACCGTGTACTCAATCGTGAACAACTAATGGATATGATCAATAGAGGGGATAATGATCCCTTCGACCGAAGTGTCGATGTTCGTATTACTCGCTTACGCCATAAAATAGAAAAGAACAGCGCAAAACCCTGTTTCATTCGCACTGTCTGGGGAGAAGGATACCGTTTTACTCCCGACACGAATTCAAACAAGTGATTAATTGATGAACCTTCCAAATACTCTCTTCTTCAAAACAGCATCGACGTTAATAATTAGTCTTTTGTTGCTCTCGATTATTATTCTGGCAAGTACTGCTTATTTTGTTTTGATACCCGTAGGTAAACGTTCTGCCGATGATCTTGCTGCACTGCTGGTACTCTCAGCACAAACGTGGACAGAATTACCACCAGAAACTCGCCCGGATTTTGAGAAAGAATTAATTAATGCGCACGGCATCAAGTTATTCAAAACTGAACATGCGCTTACGGTATCAACTCGCAAGAAATTTTATATTTATCAGCAGTTGTTACAACAAGCGCTGGAGACACGCATTGGCAAATCATCCAAAATTACTTTTGGTACTGATAGGCAACAACCTGACTGGATATGGATCGATATTCTAGTACGAGACCAAACACTGCGAGTTGGCTTTTCAGAACAACGTATTGGTGCTCGACCACCCATTGCACTTATGGCTATTGCTATCGCAATTTTTGTTCTGGCGATTAGCGCGGCTCTAATCATCGCAAGACGTTTATCGCGCCCCCTTGCTTTACTTTCTGCAGCTACAACGGCAGTGGGAAAAGGAAAGAAGTCACTCGTCCCTGAAAATAAAGGTCCCAATGAAATAAATACCCTGGCATGTAATTTCAACCAAATGTCGAATGAAGTTTCTGATCTGCTGGAAAACAGAACAACGCTGCTTGCCGGAATTTCTCATGACTTACGAACTCCACTTACACGTATACGCCTTGCTCTGGAAATTAACGCCGATGCCATTGATGCTTCACTTCTTCAGGAGTTTGAAGGAGATATAGAAGACATGGAACAACTCCTTGAGCAGTCGTTATTACTTGCTCGTGGCGTGGAGAAAAAAGAACCATTGCAGGAACAAGATTTGATTCTGCTACTCTCAACATTAGTTGCACAAATTGATGCTGAATGGCAGACGCAACATCCAGAAAGTGAATCTCGAACCGAATTTCAAAAAGATGAAACTTTGAATACTAGCTGGCTCTTTCCTCTCGCAAAACAAAGTTTGTTACGAATCTTACACAACCTGATAGAGAACAGTCTACGCTACGGTAACAATAAGTCCGTGACTGTTCAATTAACCCGACAGGATAATATTCCTTTAATTACCATTTTAGATCTAGGACCAGGTATCCCGGAGGAAGAATGCGAAACAGTATTTCGCCCTTTCTATCGTTTAGAAGAATCACGTAATTTAGAGACTGGCGGCAGTGGCCTCGGTTTGGCAATCGTACGTCAACTTTGTGAAGCTCAGGGCTGGGAAATTACACTTCACTCACGTACTGGTGGTGGTAATGAAGCGCGCTTATTACTCGGCCATAGTGATCAATAATCTCAAAACACATTCAGGAATAAGCTTTTTTCAAATAATTTTTTATCTTTTTATGCACATCATGCGGCTGATTCACAATATCATCGATCAATTGAAAAAGAGGATAATCCGCGGTGTTAAATAAATTATGTTGTCTCACCATTTCGAGCGTATGAATACCCTCTCCTTTTATTCCTTTTATTTCTTCTCTTGCCAACATACGTCCCAATTCATGGTGATGTGAATCTTCACTGGTGGCCGTGGTAATTAAATCCCCCAGCCCAGCGAGATGATAAGGACTACCTGCCTGCCCACCCATTTTGCACACTATTTGATCCAGCTCGCGTAAAGCAGCAACAGCAAGATAACCGCGCATGTTATCGCCAAGTTGTAACTCATCAGCCATACCAAACACCAACGCATAAACATTTTTTAGAATAACCGACCAGCTAATGCCTCTGATATCTGAAGAATGTTCAACATAAAGAGACGTGCCATGAAATAACGTACATATTTTGTTATATGAGTCCATATCAACACAACCCAGTTGTGCAAAGGCCTCATGACCAGCGCGAATTTCCTCGGAAATCATTGGCCCGTATAAAAGAGCGTAAGGCTGACTAGAACCAAGCACCTCAGCAAAAATCTGCGCAGCCGTTTGACCGGTTTCATCCAGTCCTTTGGCAATACTTAAACAGAGACAGCTTTTCTTTAAGTGTGGTGCAATCTGCTTAGCAATTTCCCGATGCGGACTAACCGGTAAACAAAACAATACGATGTCTGCTTGCGATGCAGCATCTTCCAGGACAATTGGCTGAGTCTTGTCTTTAGGATGTCGTTCCCATATATCCAACTGTGACTGATCTTTAATAAGGTATTCCATGGCCTGACCCATTTCACCATGACCCAGAACTAATACCCTAAACTGTTCTTCCATATCCATTACCTTTTTTATCTATTGATTGCTTAATAATCAGTTATCATCAGCATAGTTTAAAATTTAACCTGAATAGTGAATAGCTCAAATGGATCAACAGCATATCATTTTTGTACCGGGTAAAAACCCCAAACCCCCAGCCGATCAACATCATGCTTTGCTATGGCGCACTTTGGTCGAAGGTGTACATCGAGCAGAACCCCAGGTTGCCGATAATTTAAGTCAGCACATAAAAAATTTTAAACTCATTGCCTGGAATTATCTTTACTATCATCGCCGCAAAGATATTAATCGTGATCTACCCTGGATAGATGCACTGATGAACCAGCATAGTCCAAGTGAACAGGATATTCAGGATGCAAGTTCAACACACCGCAAGCTGGATCGATTTCTCTATAACGTCATCGATCACCTGCCTTTCCTGCTCAAATTACTACCCGGAGATATGCAATCAACAGCTGGCGAGCTTCAACGTTATTTTCAAAACAAGAATAATATTGCTTGTGAAATTAGAGAACTGTTAAAGCAGCACCTTCGTCCTTTATTACAAAATAAAGATAACATACTGCTCATTGGCCACAGTATGGGATCAATCATCGCATACGATACTCTTTGGGAACTTTCACATCTGGAAAAACTACCAGGTAAGATCGACTTCTTAACCATAGGCAGCCCATTGGGAATGAACTATGTTCAACACAGATTAATGGGAAATAAATATAAAGGTAAAAAGAAATATCCCGTTAACATCCGCAACTGGGTAAACATTTCTTCTGAGGGGGATGTCACCGCGCTGGATCGTATTTTCTCAGATGACTTTAGTGAAATGCGTAAACTGGAAATCATTGAATCCATCGAAGACCACTGCGAAGGGATTTATAATTTCTTTCATAATGAAAAAGGACTCAACTGCCACCGCTCCTATGGTTACCTGGTCAATCCGGCAGTGGGTAAAGTCATTGCAGACTGGTGGCAAGCTTCCGCATAAGGGGAAAAAATCACCTGTACTTGACCCTTAGGTAATTTCTCTTTTGAACCACCTGAACAAGCGATTCAGGCTTTTCAGGCTTTTCAGGCTTTTCAGGACATTATTCAGCTAAATCGAATAAAAACCGCTGATTCTGAACAAGGTACAAATATTGTCGATTATCTCATTATTCGTACTGCGGTCTAACTTATACCCCTATTTAAAGATTGCTCATTGACCTAAAAAGAGAAAACATGCTATTTATATAAACCTAAATATTACTTAGAATTTATCTAATTAACCCTGAGTTATTAGAACTGGAGAAGAATGTAGTGAAAAGACGTTTTCTCGCTTTTATAGCCCCCCCTGTCGCCGTTTGTAAATATGGTTGTGCAGGATGTTGTGCTGCACCTATTGGTGTTTTCTGGATTGCGGGCATGGTTAGCCTGATTTACGCTTTTTTTGGTGGACCCGCCGAAATTGAAGGTTTTAGCAGTGGCACATTCTTGCTCGGTGCCATTTTATGGGGTATTGCAACCACTTGGGCAGAACTCACCATCAACGGTATTAATGCTGATGATCAGTGCGATAAAAATGCCGGTTCACTGTGTCGTATCGTAAAACCAAAACTTGATGACAGTGACCCAATGGATGAAGTGAAAAAATTCCAGTAAAGCCTTAAATTATTCCCGTTCAAAAAAAAGCCCGCTTAAAGTAAGCGGGCTTTTTTATTTAATAAAATTTAAATTCTACTCTATATATTGACCTTCCTGATCTTCACCTTCTTTTTTCACAGGCATCATACTTTCTGCAGTAATATTTAAAGCAATCACCATGCTACTTGCAACATAAATCGATGAATAGGTTCCGACTAAAATACCGATAATCAATGCTATCGCAAAAGAATGAATCAGTTCTCCCCCCAGGAAAAACATCGCCAAAACAACAATCAAGGTGGTAACCGAAGTCATCAAGGTGCGTGACAATGTTTGATTAAGAGAAGCATTGATAATAGTGCGAGGCTCTTGTTTACGCATAAGCCTGAAGTTTTCACGAATACGATCAAATACCACAATCGTGTCATTCAGGGAATAACCAATAACGGCCAATACCGCCGCTAACACTGTTAAGTCAAAATCGAACTGAAAGAATGAAAATATACCCACGGTAATTATTACGTCATGAATCAGGGCCGCAATTGAACCTAAAGCAAAGCGATATTCAAAACGCGCCATAACATAAACAAGAATAAACGCTAACGCAATCAACATCGCCAGGCCACCGTCATCCCGGAGTTCGTCACCTACTTGCGGTCCAACAAATTCCTGTCTGCGCATATCAACATCAGCATCATCTTCTCTTAGTGCAGTCAAAATTTTATCGCCTAATGATTGTGACGAAGTACTTTCACGCGGCGCCAGGCGCACCAGGACATTTTTTGAAGAACCAAAATTTTGCACAACAGCATCACCGAACCCTGCGCTGCTTAATCTATTTCTGATTTTAGTCAAATCTGCACTTTGTTCATAAGCGACTTCAATTAACGTACCACCAGTAAAGTCCAGACCAAAATTCAATCCTTTTACCACTAAAGAAGAAATTGCAGCGATAATAAGAAGAGTTGAAAATGCCAAAGCAATTTTTCGTTTCCCCATAAAATCAAAGCTAGGTGTATTTTTAAAAATTTGCATAATGTGTTCCTTGGCTATCGGTTTAAATAGACAGCTTTTTAATTTTCTTGCCACCAACCGATAAATTGATAATGGCGCGCGTTCCCATAATGGCAGTGAACATTGAAGTCAGAATCCCAATCGATAAGGTGATAGCAAAACCTTTAATCGGCCCTGTACCAAAGATATAAAGTACAACCGCAGCAATTAAGGTGGTGATGTTTGCATCCATAATGGTGGATAAGGCTTTATCATAACCGGCATGAATACTGGCTTGTGGTGTATTGCCTATCCTGATCTCTTCACGTATACGTTCAAAAATTAATACGTTGGCATCAACTGCCATACCAACGGTTAATACAATCCCGGCAATGCCCGGTAAAGTCAGGGTAGCTTGTAACATGGATAATACTGCAACAATTAACACCAAATTCACTAACAACGCGACATTAGCAACCAGACCAAAACCACGGTACCAAAGCAACATAAAGGCCAGAACAAAAGCCATACCAATAACAACGGAGTTCAAACCTTGCGCAATATTATCTTTACCCAGGCTCGGCCCAATAGTACGTTCTTCAATAATTCGAATGGGTGCAGCTAATGCACCAGCACGTAATAATAAAGCCAGAGTGCGTGCTTCGTTACCGTCATCCAAACCAGTAATTTGAAAACGTTTACTGAACACACCTTGAATAGTGGCAACGTTAATCACTTCTTCAACTTTCCGTGTAGTGCGTACGCGTTTGCCGTCAACCATTTTGATGGTTTCTTTATATTCGATAAAAACCACGGCCATGGGTTTTTTAAGATTTCTTTTGGTGGTTTGCCCCATGATACGCGCACCCGCACCATCAAGGTTTATCGAGACCATCGGGCTACCCGATTCACTATCAAAACCTGAAGAGGCATTGGTGATTCGGTCGCCTGTAATGATTAAACGTTTTTTCAAAACAACCGGTTGACCTTCCCGGTCACGGTATAAACGCGCCGTCGGCGGAATACGACCTTCAATAGCATCTTGTGGCGAAACATTAACATCAACTAAACGAAATTCCAGGGTTGCAGTTGCACTTAAGATCCGTTTTGCTCTTGCGCTGTCCTGAATACCCGGTAACTGAACAACAATTCGATTATCGCCTTGCTGTTGAATAACAGGTTCTGCGACACCTAATTCATTAACACGATTACGCAAAGTCGTGACATTTTGTTGTAACGCTGATTTTTTCAAAGATGTGATTGCTGTTTTCTTTAATGTTGCAGAAAAATAAAATGCACCGTCATCATCATAGTCACTCAATTCCAAATCACTGAGTTCCTTACGCACAGCCAACATAGCTTTATCACGTACTTCAGCTGAACGAAATTTTACTGTTATTTTTTCTTTATTATCACGAACAGATAAATAACGAATTTTTTTCTTTCTTAGTGCACCACGAATATCATTTGCATTATTTTCCATGGCTTGTTTCAATACCAAATCAGTATCGACTTCCATTAAAAAGTGCAAACCACCACGTAAATCCAGCCCCAGATACATGGGTTTGGCATTCAGATCTCTTAACCAGCTTGGTGTTGCTGGCGCGAGGTTAAGTGCAACAATATAATTTTCACCTAACGCATCACGCAAACTATCTGCGGCTTTAAGTTGTTCTTCAACATCATTAAAACGCAACAACAATCCTTTATCATCCAAAATTGAACGACGTAAACTAATATTCGTTGCTTTTAATGCTTCGAGTACAGCGCTTTCAGTGTTGCCATCGACAACATTATTTCGGGTTGCAGAAATCTGAATTGCTGGATCTGACCCATAGATGTTGGGCAATGCATAAAGACTACCGACAACAAGAACAACAAGTAGCAGAATATACTTCCAGGAAGAATACTGATTTAACATAGTGGGAATACCTGAGTTTTATTATTTTATTACAGGCTGGCCTGAAGGCCGACCTGCAATTAATATTTATTTTGCCGCTTTTAGTGAACCTTTTGGTAACACAGTAGCTACGGATTGTCTTTGGAATTTCATTTGTACATTCTCAGAGACTTCTACTGTCACATATTGTTCAGTAACATCAGTGATTTTTCCTAAAATACCACCGTTAGTTACAACTTCATCACCCTTGGATAATTGAGCAACAAGTTCACGATGTTCTTTTGCACGTTTTGATTGTGGACGAATCAAAATGAAGTAAAAAATCAGGATCATGCCACCGAAGAAAATCAATGATGTCATAGGATCTGTTTGTTGTGTTGCTGGAGCGGCTGCGGCAGCAGCGTCTGAAATAAAGAAGCTCATTTTTTAACCTTTCATATAATTAGTTAACATTAAGTTGCGCGGTATTATGCCACAACAGGCACTACTTGTTCGCGTTTAGCGTAAAATTCAGCAACGAATTCGTCTAATTCACCTTTTGCAATGGCATCTCTCAACCCTGCCATAACATACTGATAATAATGAAGATTATGGATAGTATTTAAACGAGAACCAAGAATTTCTTTGGTTTTATCTAAATGACGTAAATAAGCACGACTGTAGTTTTTACAGGTATAACACTCACATTCTTCATCCACGGGTCCGGTATCATCTGTATATTGAGCATTGCGGATCCGCACCATGCCTTTGCTGGTAAACAAAAAACCGTTGCGAGCATTCCGCGTAGGCATCACACAATCAAACATATCAATACCACGACGTACCGCTTCAACAATATCTTCCGGAGTACCCACCCCCATCAAATAACGTGGGCTGTCCTCTGGCATTCGTGACTTTAGATGATCAAGCACCTTGATCATTTCTTCTTTTGGCTCGCCGACTGAAAGCCCGCCAATGGCATAACCATCAAAACCAATGTCCGTCAGCCCCTTTAACGAGACTTCACGTAACTCTGGAAACATACCGCCCTGAACAATACCAAATAAAGCGGAAGGGTTGTCAGCGTGCGCCTCTTTAGAACGTTTAGCCCAGCGTAATGAAAGTTCCATTGACTCACGCACTTCTTTTTCTTCTGCTGGATAAGGCGTGCACTCATCAAAAATCATCACAATATCTGAACCAAGATCACGTTGAACCTGCATGGATTCTTCCGGCCCCATGAACACTTTTTTTCCATCGATTGGGGAACTAAACTTAACCCCTTCTTCGGTAATTTTTCTTAACTTACCTAAGCTCCAAACCTGAAAACCACCTGAGTCGGTCAATATTGGCCCTTGCCAGTGCATAAAATTATGCAAGTCGCCGTGTTTTTTTATGATCTCTGTGCCCGGCCTGAGCATTAAATGAAATGTATTACCTAAAACAATTTGCGCACCAAGATCAGTTAACTCTTCTGGTGTCATGGCTTTGACCGTGCCATAAGTACCCACGGGCATGAATGCAGGTGTTTCAACTGTACCGCGTTCAAACACTAATCGACCCCGACGAGCAAAACCTTCTGTTTTATCTAATTCAAATTTCATTTGTTTACCATAATATTATTCATATTCTACAAAACAATTTAACCACAGAGGTCACGGAGGAACACAGAGAAATCAATAATTAAATCCTCTGTGAACCTCCGTGACCTCTGTGGTGAGCAATTTTTTTAGTCTCCTGTCCTGGTCAAAAACATCGCATCGCCATAACTGAAAAACCGGTACTTTTCTTTTATCGCGTGCTGATAGGCCTTTTTTATATTTTCGTAACCGGCAAAGGCAGAAACCAGCATTAACAATGTTGACTCTGACAAATGGAAATTAGTAATCAAAGCATCAATCACTTTGAACTCATAACCAGGAGTAATAAAGATATCTGTTTCACCTGTATAGGGTTTTAACACTCCTTCTTTATTAGAAAATAAAGCGGCTGATTCCAGACAACGCACACTAGTGGTTCCTACTGCAATAATACGTCGACCTTCTTTTTTTGCCTGGTTTATTTTTTCACTATTTTCTTTCGTTAATTCAATCCATTCTTTATGCATATAATGATCATTTAAATCATCAACTCGAACAGGTTGAAATGTTCCTGCACCCACATGCAAGGTAACGTGAATTTGTTCTATCCCTTTGTCAGATAATTGCTGCAACATTTTTGCATCAAAATGTAATCCGGCAGTGGGTGCTGCGACTGCCCCCGGTCTTTCTGCATAGACAGTTTGATAACGGTCCTGATCAAAATCTTCATCATCACGTTGTATATAAGGTGGCAAAGGCATATGTCCAATACTATTAAGGATGCCCAATACTGTATTTTCACTTTGATTGTTGTGATTAAAGTTTACCACAAACAAATCACCTTCCCTGCCAGTGACTTTTGCACTGATGTTTTTCTCAAACAATAACTCTGTTCCAGACTTAGGTGATTTGCTGGCGCGAATATGTGCTAAAGCAACATGATCATCAACAATGCGTTCAACCAATACCTCAACTTTGCCCCCTGTTGCTTTTTTACCATGTAATCGTGCAGGGATAACCTGTGTGTTATTAAAAACCAGTACATCACCTGACTGTAAAAAATTACTTAAATCAGTAAATACTTTATCTTCTATTGCTCCAGTATTCCCATTTAATACCAACAAACGACTGGCCGTACGCTCAGTAACAGGTTGCTGAGCAATAAGTTCTTCAGGTAATTCAAAGGTGAAGTCAGTACGACGCATATTTGTCTCTAATGTACGCAAAGTTGAGCTGCGCAGTTTATTTCCCCTATTGTAAAAATACTAGCGTAAATTGAAATCCGATGAGAAATTTGACTCGTATAGGACTTGGATAGGATCTGGATGTGCCCTATAATAGCCGGCCTTTCGCGTATATCTACAAGCAAAGGTTCAGTCTACGGCGGTGTGGTGAAATTGGTAGACACGCTGGATTCAAAATCCAGTTGGGGCAACTCAGTGCCGGTTCGAGTCCGGCCACCGCTACCATTCTTAAATAATTCTAAATTAATCTGTACTGTTTTCCAGAAAGTAATTAATCAAGCTATTGGTTGAGTCATCATATTGCTCAACCGGTTTATGCTGTTTTAAATCATCATAAATAGTTGCTGCAACTTTTTTACCGAGTTCTACTGCAGGTTGATCATAAGAATTAATTTGCCAAATAATGCCCTGAGTGAAAATTTTATGTTCATAAAGCGCAATTAATGAACCCAGTGTTTTAGGTGTTAAAGCTTTAAGTAAAAGAGTATTTGAAGGTTTATTACCGGGCATAAGTCGTGATGCATATAAATGTTCAACCTCTTCTGCAGAATGACCTTCAGCAATAAGTTCTTCCCGCGCTTCTTTTTCGTTTTTACCGGTCATTAATGTTCGCGTTTGTGCAAAAAAATTAGCCAGTAAAACCAGGTGGTGATCGCCAACCGGATTAAGACTATCAATCGGTACAATAAAATCAGCTGGAACGAGATGTGTACCTTGATGAAGGTTTTGATAAAAAGCATGCTGCCCGGTTATACCTAACTCACCCCAGATAATGGGGCCGGTCGCATAATCCACCGTTTCTCCATCACGGGTGACACTTTTACCGTTACTTTCCATATCACCTTGCTGAAAATAAGCAGGAAAGCGATGTAAATGTTGATCATAAGGCAGAAGCACATGTGACTCAGCATTATAAAAATTGTTATACCAAACACCCAATAAAGCCAGAACAACAGGCAGATTTTCTTCAAATGGTGCCTGGCGAAAATGCTGATCCATTTCATATGCGCCCTGCAATAGTGACTCAAATCGATCCATGCCAATATAAATCGCAACCGATAAGCCAATCGAAGACCACAAAGAATATCGGCCACCAACCCAGTCCCACATTTTAAAAATGTTTTTTTCTTTAATACCAAATGCTGTTGCCGCTTCTACATTTGCTGCAACCGCAATGAAATGTTGAGCAACAGCGGATTCATCACGCGAATTTTCCATTAACCAGTCACGGGCAGTATGCGCATTCATAATCGTGTCTTGAGTGGTAAAACTTTTTGAAGAAACAATGAATAAGGTTCGCTCAGGATCAAGATCACGCAAAGTATTACAGATATGACTGGGATCAACATTAGAAACAAAATGCACGCGCAAACCCGCTTTGCCATAAGGATGTAAGGCTTCGCTGACCATTACCGGGCCTAAATCAGATCCCCCTACGCCGATATTAACAATATCAATAATCGGTTTACCGCTATATCCCAACCACTGACCGGAACGAATGGCCTCTGAATACTGACGCATTTTTTCCAGCTCAGACTGAACTTCCGGCATCACATCATGACCATCAACATACACTGGGGTTTTGCTACGATTGCGTAATGCCGTATGTAAAACCGCTCTGTTTTCGGTATGATTTATTTTCTCACCGCTAAACATTTTTTCAATCCAGTCCTTAAGCCCGCTTTGTTTTGCTAAATCCGTTAACAAAGACATGGTTTCTTTGTTAATACGATTTTTAGAATAATCCAGCAAAATATCATTAAAGCGCAAATGAAAAGACTCAAAGCGGTTTTTCTCCTGTGCGAACAAATCACGCATTTGAATATTTTCAGTCTGCTTTTTATGCGTTAATAAAGCCTGCCAAGCGGGTAAATCAGTCAAATTTTCCATATACATTTCATTTTTTTGTCATTGTGTAGCCAAATTATGCAATATTTCCGAGAGAAAGGGAGCAGAAACTGACTATATATAATCAATCACAGTAAATATTGAATGATTTTTCGCCAGTTCACCGTTTTTCACTCTTTTCGCCGTTATTTTAGCTTGTCAATAGAGGTCTTTAGTACAAAGTGACGGTATAATATGCGGCCTTTTGGAACAGTAAGTTTATTAATAATGACAGCCAACGCAAAAAAAATCGATTCTCCAGTAACCAAAATTATGTCCACTAGTCAGGATAAGCAACTGCGTTCCCGGGTTAAGCTTTTTGGCAATATACTGGGGAAAGTATTACTGGATCATGCCGGGAAAGATGTATTTTCTGCGGTTGAAAAATTACGTAAGGGGCATATTAGCCTGCGCGATAAAAATGATTCCGCCAGACGCCGTCGGCTCGATAAACTTGTCGCGTCACTTGATCCACAATCAACTGAACACGTTGTTCGTGCCTTTAGTATTTACTTCAGTCTGGTCAATATTGCGGAAGAAGAATTTCAGCACAAACAACGTAGTCGGGAAGTTAGTCCTAAAGGCTTTACCTGGAAAGGTTCTTTTCATAATGCCTTAAGTGACTTTCAAAAAGATGACATTAGTGCAGAACAGCTTCAGGAATTACTTAACCAAACAGCCTATATTCCTGTTTTCACTGCTCATCCAACGGAATCAAAACGTCGTACCGTAATGGAAGCAATCCGCCGTATTTATGTTATTAGTGATCAATTAAATGAACCTCGTTTAAGTCAGATCAAAAAAGAAAATATTATTGAAAATCTGGAACAACATATTCAGATTCTTTACAAAACAAATGAAGTTCGCGTAGAAAAACCACAGGTTATCGATGAAGTTAAAAACGGTTTATATTATTACCGTAAAAGTTTATTTAAATCTGTGCCTCAAACATATCGCAATCTGGAAAAATCCATAGCGCGTACTTACGGCAAAGATTCCGGCATTACTGTTCCCAGCGTTTTTCAATTTGGTTCATGGATTGGTGGTGATCGTGATGGCAATCCTTTTGTTAAACCTGAAACAACTATTCTTGCTTTGCGCATGCAATCACGCGAAGTACTTATTGAATATCTAAATCAGGTTAAGCTGCTCGATAAAATATTGACACAATCAAGCTTATTTTGTCATCCAACAAAAGAATTTTTAACACAACTCGCTATTGATGAAAAAGAAGTATCTCAAGCTTTTATTGACTGGCCTAACCGTTTTAAACAGGAACCTTATCGTCGCAAACTATTTATTATGCAGTATCGTATTCAGTGCAACCTGAATAGTGTCGAAGCACGTTTAAATAGCGTAGAACCTGAAAAATCAATATGTAATTATGTTAACGAACAGGGCATGTTGAAGGATCTGTATTTAATTCGTGATTCACTTATTAGTCATGGCGATCAAAATTCTGCTGACGGAGAACTACAAGATTTAATTCGTCAGGTAGAAACATTTGGTTTTTATCTGGCTAATCTGGATCTTCGTCAGGAGTCAACTATACACAGCCAAACTGTTGCAGAAGTGCTTAAACAAATTGATGGCTCAGATTATACCAAGCTTGACGAAGACTCTCGTTTACAAACATTAGCAAAACTCATCAATAGCTCACCCGCTAAATTTGATAAAAATAAATTAAGTGAAATGTCCGCAGAAACCATTAGTGTTTTTGAAGTCATGACACAAATGCGTGAAGAAATCAGTCCTGAAGCATTTGGCACTTATGTTATTTCCATGACCCATGCCGCAAGCCACGTAATGGAGGTTATGTTCCTTGCCTGGTTAACCGGACTTGTAGGTAAAAAGAACAGTCAATGGTTCTGCCATGTAAAAGTTTCACCTTTATTTGAAACTGTAGAAGATTTAACTCACATCCAACCGGTTATGACTCAGTTATTTGATAACACAACCTATACTGAATTATTAAAGTCTTCGGGCAACTTACAAGAAGTCATGTTAGGTTATTCAGACTCCTGTAAGGATGGTGGCATACTAGCTTCTGTCTGGAACTTGTATCAGGCACAACAACAAATTACTGAGCTCACTCGTTCGCGCGGCGTACGTTTAAGAATGTTTCATGGCCGTGGTGGTACCGTTGGCCGTGGTGGTGGGCCAACACATGATGCTATTTTATCTCAGCCAACAGGTACTGTGCATGGTGAAATTAAATTTACCGAACAAGGTGAAGTACTTTCATACAAATACAGCAATCAACAAACTGCGGTTTATGAATTAACCATGGGACTAACCGGTTTGCTAAAAGCCAGTCGCAACCTGATCAAAGAGCCTGAAGCCGATAAAGCTGAATATCTTGAAATTATGGCTGAATTAGCAACCGAAGGTGAAAATCAGTATCGCCAGCTAACCGATCATACTGAAGGTTTCCTTGATTATTTTTATGAAGCAACACCCGTGTATGAAATTGGACAAATGAATATTGGCTCACGCCCCTCTCATCGTAAAAAATCTGATCGCTCAAAAAGTTCAGTCCGTGCAATTGCCTGGGTATTTGGTTGGGCACAGTCACGCCATACTATGCCAGCCTGGTTTGGTATTGGCAGTGCGTTAGAAAAATGGTTAAGCAGTAATGAAAACAGTATAGAAACTTTGCAAAAAATGTATCAGGACTGGCCTTTTTTCCGTGCCTTACTCAGTAATTCTCAGATGGCTTTATATAAAGGTGAAATGCAAATAGCCAAATATTATATGTCACTCTGTGAAAATCAGGATACGGCAAAAAATGTCTATAAAATCATTTCTAAAGAATACACACGAACGACTGATAATGTATTAAGCATTGCTAAAATAAACGAGTTATTAGAAGAAACACCTCATCTGGCTTTATCATTAACACGTCGTAATCCCTATCTTGATCCATTGAATCAAATTCAGGTGGCATTAATTAAAAAATATCGTGATGAGTCGTTAAGTGATGAGGTACGGGAACAATGGTTGCACCCCTTACTCCGCACAATCAGTGCTATCGCCGCCGGTATGCGTAACACCGGTTAAAAGACTATCTGAGCCACAATAGCTGCGTTAAAAACTTACTCAAAATGCTCATTTATTTCATATAAATTCCGCTTTTTCGTAAGTTTTTGCCTTGCTCTTGCAGCTCAGCTAACCTTTTATAGAATTATCAAGATTTAATTAAAAGCAATCTGAGATTCAAGAACAAGGCGCAATTAAAAAAGAGAAAACGTAGCTTACATAAGTAAGTGAGTTTTCTCTTTTTTAGTTGCAACGCAGTAATTGTGTCTCAGATTGGTTTTAAATTTAACGGAGGATGTCGTCAAGTAAGCGCGGCTTTTCAATACCATAACCTTGCGCATAATCTATGCCAAGATCCTTTAACAACTGAATGGTTTCGTCGTCCTGAACATATTCAGCAATAATCTTTTTACCCATGAAATGGCCAATTTCATTAATTGATTTTACTACTGCGTAATCATTTGGGTTGGTCGCCATATCTTTAACAAATACACCATCAATTTTAAGATAATCGACGGGTAAACTTTTC
Organism: Gammaproteobacteria bacterium; assembly: GCA_030617815.1. Lineage (GTDB taxonomy): Bacteria > Pseudomonadota > Gammaproteobacteria > UBA6429 > Thiohalophilaceae > JAGLTQ01. Next base: position 16,401 of record JAUWUS010000004.1, on the reverse strand, counting down.
AAATAACCGTAAGATGACATACCGCTGCCAAAATCATCCAACGAGAACGTACACCCGGTCGTTTTAAATCGTTTAATAAAGTCTGCGGCATCAGAAAGACTGGCAATACCCAATGTTTCAGTAATTTCAAAACAAATCTTACCAATAGGAACGTTGGTATCACGCATTTGTTTCATAACAAATTCCATTAACCCAAGATCATTCAAGGAATGTCCGGAAAGATTAATAGAAAAACTACTAACATGATCAAGTTCTGTTCTGTGATCAGAAATCCACTTAAATGCTGTTTTTATTACCCAGCGATCAATATCCGCCATTCGTTTATAATTTTCAGCGGCACGAATAAATTGTTGCAGAGCACTTTGCTCACCTAAATCATCCGTTATACCTAATAAAATTTCATAATGATCATGATAACTATCATCAATTGCTAATGGCATAATACGTTGGCAACGTAAATGTAAAGCATTTTCATCAAGTGCGCGATCAATCTTTGCTGCCCATTTCATTTCTGCATCACGCTTATCTAAACGTGCATGTCCTTCATGATAAACCTGAACTCGATGGCCACCAATTTCTTTTGCAACACCACAACTTGCTTCTGCGTCCTGCAGCAATTTTACAACTTTTTGTCCATGGCCTTTAATTTGTACCAGGCCAATACTCATAGCAATCGACAAACGTTTATCTTCCCAAACAAAACGGTAATTATTAAGTTCTTCTAATAAATTTTCCACAACGTCTAAAGCATCATCAGTGCCATGGCCACATAAGAGCATACAAAATTCATCTCCACTAAAACGGGATAAAGCGCTATTTTGAGATAAATGTTTATTCAGAATGCCAGAGATTTCTTTTATTAAGGCGTCCCCACCTTCATAGCCACAACTATTATTAATAACACTAAATTTATCTAAATCAATATAACAAAGAGCATGTTTAGTATTAGCAATTTTTGCATCATCAATGGCCTGCTCAAGACAAATTTCAAATTCACGACGATTCATCAAGCCGGTAAGTTGATCATGTGTGGATTGAAATAACAATTGTTTATGCAATTTTTGTAACATTGAATACTGCGCACGGTCCATTGCGGGTTCTTCTGCTTCATCCAGAACAAGGGTTTCCCCAGCTTTAAATAATTCAATGAGTTCTTCTGCTTTTAATACTTTCTCTTTTTTACCTAATATATTAACAAAAACAAACTTACCTTTACGCCTTGCAACCCAACCTACTTTTAACCGTATTGGTGTTTCAGAAAAAGCATCGAACAAAACCCAGTCACCTTCTTCCAGACGGCTGACACGACGTGCCCATTCATCTTCAGCATCTATAACAACTTCTTCATCCTCAATTATTTCACCATCAGTAACTTCATCTTCTGCCAGGAACTCATCAACAACAACTTTTAAGTTATTATCAAAAGTCTGGCTTTGAATTTTAATCAGGATATCGAGTTGTTGAGCAATACGTTCAAAAACTTTTGTGGTGCCGTCAAAGTCTTCATTTATGACTTTAACCAGCCAGTCAAATGCACGTTTTACCGCTTCTTGTTCATCGGCATCGTCTGTATCGGCTAATACTTCTAATTCAGATATTTTATTTATAACTTGGCGGACAACATGTGATGTATCAGTAAAGACATCCGTATCCATAATTGCCATTTTAAGGACCGGCACTTCAAGCTGTCTAATCCAGGGACGAATACTTTCTGCGACCTGAAAGTCACTCATTAAAGAACTAAACACATTACTGGCTACATCAATAACCTGGCCTTCACGCGCACTAATAATTTTATTTTCAGCGCCACCTTTGACTGCCAGGATACTTTCAATTTTTTCTTTAAAGTCCAGCTGACTTGAATCAGACTGTGTCGCATAATCATAACCGGTCAACTGCTGACTCGATAAAGCATCCAGTAAATCGGTTGTACTAAAGTGTTGTGCCATTCCACCATCAGGTAAAGTAGCTGTTGTTGGTGCAGCTGAAAGTTGATCACTGGGTACACCAGCATGAACCTGATCAAGATTTTGTTGCAAACCACGCAAATCACTAAAAACATCCAATATTCCAGATGATCCACCCGCCCCGCCAGAAACAGGTGGTTGTTGATGCATAGACTTTACAAAATCTCGTCCCTGGCTGGAAAAATCGCCCGAAAAGTCAGGAGCCATTCCCCGGTTTGCAGGCATAAAAGTTTGTACCGCGGTAGAGTGTCCGTCTGTTTTTCCTGAAGGCACCGTGGCTGGTCCGGACTGTCCCTGGGTACCAGATGGAACATCTTCTGTAAATTCTTGTTCTGGTTCAGGAACAGAATCAGCTGCTGAGGAGGAGGATTTTTTATCTGAGCATTCCACCTTAAATTTTAATATCGGTAAAACATCATTATCAATAAAAAATTTATTAATATTTTCATAAAGTTTTTCTGCTAGCGATAAATACACATCACGAAAAGCGGTATAACACACCAATTTAACCGCATGCTTAATTTCAATATCATCTAATGATTCCTGAAAAGCCTGGGCAAAAAGAGCGGGGCCAAAGGGATTATTTTTCTTATTAATTTTTGCCTGATACAAAGCAGTTGCCCGGCGTTCAATTTTATTTAATTCATCGCGATTATCGGCATCAATATTCGTAATAATACTGGAAATAGACAACCAGTTATCCAGTTCATCGGCTTCAACAAGAGAGAGAGTCTCTAAAGATATTTCCTTTTCTTCCTCATTCGTATCTTCATGTAAAATGTCCTGAGGTGAATAATTCTTAATTTTATTTTGGTATATTGTTATAAATGATTTGGTTATTTTATTTTTATTTTTTTCTAAAATACCTAACGATTCAAATAACGCATTTTGCTTTGCTAAATCAAACGTTTCTTTTGCTGCATCAAAAAAATGCTCCGAAATACTACTATGGAATTTGTCCATTAATGGTTTTAATTCGTTGCCCACCAATTGATGAGCTTCGGTTAATATCTGCACGGCAGATTTACCATTAAAATCAGTTTGTGTAGTACCGAAGTCTTCTTTAGTATCAGCAACATCTTGCTTTTTTCTGGACGCTGCAAATTTATGTATGGCTTGAACAGCCAGGATATCCGGATTAATAAAAGAAACGCCAATGTAACCATTCTCAACACGCATTACTTTCGAATCAAAACTTAATTTTTTTTCAACTCCGGCATTTTTTACACTGGTAACAACTTTAAGCACATCACCTATTTCAGGCACAAAAACAGAAGTCTGCTTACCCAATAAAGAAGAATCAACCAGCTCAGCAAACAGTCCACCAATACAATAATCCCTAAGCATTAATTCCAGAGTTCCTTTACCCTGAAGAATAAGCTCAGCTTTTAATGCAACCGGATAACGCGGGTAAGCGCGATTTTCTTTTCCCGACTGGTTTTTTGATGAATTTTTTTGGCCTTGAGCCATAATATCTCCCACAATAAAACTTTCCTAAAACCGGACAAAAGTCACAGTTTTTAAACTAAAAATAAGCTATTCTCTTACTATTGTCGGCAAATAATCAGTTTTCTATAGTAAATTACAGAAATTAACTTAATATTTTAACTTTTTCCTGGGGGATAGGAGAAAATAAACTACAAATATATGATCTAAACTATAAAACAAACACCCCTGCTTGCAAACAGTAATTCTTTAGCGGGGGGACTAATTATTAAGTGGGGGACTAGCTTTTAAGCGACCTGAACAGGGATAGTATGGCGCGTATGCGTGATTTGGTTCTTCTCATCCACATAAACCAGCTTTGGCTTAAAATTCGCCAGTTCTTGCTGATTTAACCCTACATAAGCACAAATAATAATGATATCACCAGGATCCGCTTTATGTGCAGCGGCACCATTAATAGAAATAACACCTGAATTATCTTCAGCAAGAATAGCGTACGTCGTAAAACGCTCACCATTTGTTACGTTATAAATCTCAATTTGCTCATATTCACGGATACCCGCTGTTTCCAGCAAATGCCGATCAATCGCGCATGAACCTTCGTATTCAAGTTCAGAATGCGTCACCGTGACACGGTGCAATTTTCCTTTAAGCATAACGGTATTCATAACAATAAATCAGACTCTTTCATTTTAAGAGTGTTCATTATAACACGCATTCTCATGTTCAAAATACTTGTCAAAAGAGATAAATACGCCTTTTTACACACGAATATTGTCGATTAAACGTATTTGTCCTAATTTTACGGCTACCAGAATAACCAGTGAATTATTGTGATTTTCAGGGATGGAAAGTGTGTCCGTTTCGCGAATAGCGACATAGTCCGGAACAAAACCCACTGCAGTTAAATTTTCACAAGCCCTTCGTTCAAGCTCGACAAAATCAGCTGTATCAATATTTGTAGATGCATTTATTGCCGATTTTATCGATTTTAACTGTTGATAAATTGCCGGGGCTTTTTTACGCTCATTTTCACTTAAACGGAGATTACGCGAACTCATTGCCAGTCCATCTTGCTCACGAAAAGTCGGCATGCCGATAATTTCAACATCAAGTGGGAATGTCTCAACAAGCTGTTTTATCACCATCAATTGCTGAAAATCTTTTTCTCCAAAAACTGCAACATTAGGCCGGATTATCTCAAATAAATGTTTTACCACCGTTGCCACGCCGGCAAAATGTCCGGGGCGTTGAGCACCTTCCAGCAAAACAGTAATCGAACCCAGATCAATTTGTTTTACCTGGTTTTCCCCATCAGGATAAAATGCATTCGCTTTAGGTGTAAAAACAAGATCCACATTAAAATCAGCTAACTTGAGGGTATCTTCGTCTAACGTGACAGGATATTTCAATAAATCATCAGCATTGTCAAATTGTAGGGGGTTAACAAAAATACTCACAACAACATGATCGGCTAATGATTGCGCCTTTTTAATTAAGCTTAGATGCCCTGCATGCAGGCAGCCCATGGTTGGCACAAAAGAAATCGACTCACCCTTGTCTCGCCATTTTTGACACAAGCTGCTCGTTTTTTTAATATCTGAAATAATCTGCATTATTGGAAATCCAGTAATCGTCGGTCTACATTAATCTATTGTAAACACAATTTTTATTAAAAGAAGATCATGTAAACTAACTTTTGTACTTTGAGCAAAAAACTGACAAAATTCACCTCCCCGCGCAATATTGTTTAGTATTAAAAGTATGATGTATTTCAGAATAATAAAATTAAAATTGAAAATTTTTCTCACAAAAACCTTTATATCTTTACTGGCATTATTTTCACTCAGAAACAACCATCGGCTTGGCAGTGTTATCGGTTGGTTATTATCAATTTTCCCTAATCGAAATCTCCATGTAACAACAACCAATATTCAATTATGTTTCCCAGAAATGGACAAACAATATCAACAACAACTTATTAAAAAAAGTTTAATTGAAACGGGTAAAACCTTAACTGAAGCTAGCCCAATGTGGCAATGGAGCAAAGACAAACTATTTAAATTAATTAAAGAAGTGCATGGAGAAGCCCTTATCCAACAAGCTATCAATAATCAACAAGGCGTAATTCTAGCCTTACCTCATCTCGGAAATTGGGAGTTGCTCGGTTTATATTGTTCGGCTAAATATTCTACAACCAGTATGTACCAAAAACCAAAAATGGCGCAACTCGACTCTATAGTTAAAAAAGGACGAGAACGCTTTGGAGCCAAGCTTGTTCCGACAGATAATCAAGGTATACGAGCCATGCTTAAAGCCTTGAAAAAAAATGAACTGATTTGTATTTTACCAGATCAAGAACCCAGCGAAGGAAACGGGATATTCGCACCTTTCTTTGGACTTCAGGCTTATAGCATGACTTTAATATCACGCCTTGCAAGTAAAACAAATGCAAAAGTAATCGTTGCTTACACTAAACGATTAACAGATGGTCAAGGTTATGAAATCATATTTTCTGAACCGGATAAAATGGATATTGATTCACTTGAAGATTCGGTTGCTGACCTAAATGCAGAGCTGGAAAAATGTATTCACGATATACCTGAACAATATCAATGGAGTTATAAGCGTTTCCGTAAGCAACCCGCTATAAAAGATAAACGAATCACGGGTAAAGATTATTATAATTCTTAATTGAAAGAATGCTCTTCATCTGGGAAATCCAGATTTTTAACCGCTGTTACATAAGCTTCAATGGCTGCGGTAATCGATTTGTTTTTATCTAATTCAGCAAGAAAATTTTTACTAAACTTAGGTCGTTTTCCCGGAGTAATTCCCAGGAGATCATACAATACCAATACCTGGCCACTACAGTCTACTCCGGCACCAATACCAATGGTCATGACATCAACTTCATCGGTTATACGTTTTGCCAGTTGTTGTGGAATACATTCCAGCACGATGAGCTCTACCCCGACAGCCGTTAATGCCTGAGCGTCTTCTATTATTATAGAAGCTGCCGATTGTTCACGTCCCTGAACTTTATAACCACCTAATTCCTTAACTGATTGAGGTAATAAACCCAGGTGGCCGCAGACTGGAATATTATGTTTAATAAGGTGCGCTGCTATCGAAACAAATTGACCGCCGCCTTCAAACTTAACCATATCCGCACCCGCTTCCATTAAGCGTCGCGCATTATTTAAAGCTTGCGCCTTATCAAGATAAGAGTGATAAGGCATGTCTGCAATCAATAAAGCATTTTCCCTTGCGCGAGAAACCATTTTAGTGTGATAAACCATCTCATCAACAGTCACGGGGAGTGTTGAATCATGTCCTTGCATTACCATACCAAGAGAATCGCCCACCAGAATCACTTCAACGCCTGCCTGTTCCAGATGCTTTGTGAAACTGGCATCATACGCTGTCAAAACCGTAATTTTTTCATTACGTTCTTTCAGCTTGTGCAAATCATTTATTGTAATCATGCAGAAAAACCAACTTTATAATGAAACAGTAGCAGGATTAAAATAGTGCCGGCCACTTTTCATTTGTTTAATTTGCTCCAATAACAAAGTATAGTCATTTTCATTATTAATAATATCGATCTCTTCTACATTAACAATCAACAAAGGTGATTGAATATAATTATGAAAAAAACGTGCATAACTTTCATTGATTCTATGCAAATAATCCGCAGTCATATTTCTTTCATAGCCACGACCACGATGTGAAATGCGTTTTTTTAAAACATTAACCGGAGCCTGTAAATAAATCACTAAATCCGGAACAGGAGCATCAATGGTCAAATGTTGATAAACTTGTTGGTAAAGCTTGAACTCTTCTTCATCCAGAGTAATCTCGGCAAACAACCGATCCTTTTCCATAATAAAATCAGCAACATGCACTGGACGAAACATATCTTCCTGGCGTAAGTCCTGCATTTGTTGCGCACGTTGAAATAAAAAAAACAATTGTGTCTGGAAGGCAACATTCTTCTGGTTTTCATAAAAACCATTAAGAAAAGGATTTTCACCAGCACCTTCAAGTAACAAATCGGTATCAAAAGATTCAGCAAGTCGCTTAGCCAGCGTCGTTTTTCCTACACCTATCGGCCCTTCGACAACAATAAATTTATGCTTATTATCAATTTCACTCATACTTCACTTAACCGTGTAATTCCAGTCATAGGGCAAGCTGCCAATAATTCATTTATTTTTCCTAATCCTGAGATTCTAAAATTTTTTTCAACTAAATCATTTAATGGATATAAAACAAAATTCCGTTCGCTTATGCCTCTGTGTGGCACAATTAAACGCTCTGTATTAATCACTTTATTGCCGTACAATAATATATCCAGATCCAGCGTCCGAGCTCCCCAATGTTGCTTACGTTCACGCCCCTGCTGGCGTTCAATTTTTTGTAGTTCATCTAGTAATTGTTCAGCACTTAAACTTGTCGCGATTTCAACAACAGCATTAATAAAATCAGGCTGGTCTTGCGGCCCCATTGGAGGACTGCTGTAAAAATTTGAAATATTTATAACATTCAACATTTCATGTTGCTTTAAATATTCAATGGCTTTTTTAAGCTGAGACAAAGGATCATCCAGATTGCTGCCTAAGCCAATAAATACTTTTTTCATTTTATTATCTTACTCAACCAATTTTTTTGAACGCTTTTTTCGTTTGCCTTTATTTTTACTCATCGATGAAAGTTTTTTACACATCGCTAATTGTTCTTCTTCACTTACTTCCTGAATATCCGTCCACCACTGACAAAGTTCTTTAAGCTGCGTTTCACCCGACTGTTCGCGCAATAAAAGAAAATCATACGAAGCCCGAAAACGCGGGTGTGGTAATAATTTAAGTGGCCGTTTACCTTTACGAGAAGCTAAACGTGCTTGCATAGTCCAGATTTCACGCATTGGAATACCAAACCGTTTGGGAATTAAAATTTGTAATAATTGTTTTTCTAAAACAGTTTGTCCGGCTATTTGATATATTTGTAATAAAGACAGATCTTCCTGTTTAAGTTCATCTGCATAATGTTTAACTGCCGGCCATAATAATGCCGCATATAAAAATGCTGGTGCAATCGGTTTTTTCTGTTGTATACGTAAATCGGTATTAATTAAAGCCTGGGTAACAAACCTGTCCCCATATTCATCCAAATGCTCTGCTGTTTGTAAAAATAAATGTTTTAATAAATCATATTCTTTTAATAACTCGTAGGAAGCTACCGCATGACCATGTAAAAAAAGTTTTAATACTTCTTCAAACAATCTGGCAACAGGAACACCATCAAGCAAATTAATGTTTGCTTTAATGCTGGTCGATAACGAAGCTTCAATTTTAAAGTTTAACTTTGCCGCAAAACGAATTGCACGCAACATACGAACAGGATCTTCCTGCAGGCGCTCTTTAGCATCACCAATGATGCGTATTGTTTTACTCTCTATATCTTTTAAACCGTCCGTATAATCAACAATCGAAAAATCATAGATATTGTAATACAGTGCGTTCACAGTAAAATCACGACGCCAGGCATCATCTTCAAGTGTGCCATAGACGTTATCACGCACGATCATGCCATCCTTTGTAACTCCCTCGCCGCCAGCTTGATCATGAGATGCACGGAAAGTGGCTACTTCAATAATTTCCCGGCCAAAATGAACATGCGCTAAACGAAAACGCCGGCCAATTAAACGGCAATTACCAAATAATTTACGTACCTGTTCAGGTGTTGCATTTGTCGCGACATCAAAATCTTTTGGGTGTAGCCCTAATAACAGGTCACGTACCCCACCACCGACTAAATAGCTTTCATACCTTGCTTTTTTCAGGCGATAAAGCACCTTCAGTGCATGTTCGCTCATCTCCTTTCGTGAAAGCACATGCTCATTTCGATGGATAATATTTGGTGCTGAATCGATAACGCCGCGATCAGTACTCCTGCTATTGCGAGCAGTTTTTCTATTTTTTCGATTGCGGGTAACGCGTTGCCAAAATGCAGTGAATTTCATAAATAACCTATATTGTAAGGCTAATGATATTACGGATATCATTCACACATTACAATAGTGATAGTTTTCAACCTGATAACTAAAAATACTCGTCAGAAACAAAAAAGGCGAGCATCAAGCTCGCCTTTTATTCAAATAATCCTTTTCAAAGAATATCATTCATTAATGAAACTCGTGATTGTTCTGCAATTGGATTAACTAACTGCTCAAACCCATCATAATCAATACCCATTGAAATATCTTTATTCTGTTTTACTGCTGTGGACATATCTGTGGTTAATTCAAAACGCATAAAATGAACCGCCGATGTTTTTTCGCCTCGATTTCGGTCCATATCTTCATCAGCAATTGCAAAAACTTTATCAAAGCCATTCACCTGAACCCAAACTTTATCTTCAACACCGCCCAAAGTTGCTAATACCTTTGCCCGCTCCTCAGCATCACCATATTCAATCATGAAAGTGGCTTTCCAGTTGCTGCCATCTGGCACCAGGGGATTATAGGCTTCAAGCTCCTCGTTAATCGCTTCTGCTTCAAAGATTTTTTCAATCCGTAACATTTCCTGAATTTGATATTGAATCGTTAAAGCATCTTCAAAATACAGTGTCGCATGTTCACCTAAAGCAACATTACGCGTTTTCTTATGTTCTAAAACTTTTTTTCTAAATTCCGCACGTTTTTCAGAATATTCTTCTAAAGACATTAAACCTTCACGTTTTAATTTTGTCATTTTACTAACCTGTTAAATATTTTCTATCATTCAATTAAATGTTATATGCTTTTCGTAACAACGTCATGGGATGTTTGGCTTTGCTGCCATCATCTAAATTATTCTCAATGTGGTGTCCTGCCATCATACAGTCACTGGTGTAATAATCGGGTTCAGCTTGTTTTACTTTATTAACAACTGGACGGCAGATTTTATTAGCAATCGCATTAAACTCTTTTTTCACTGCATAGGTTCCATCATGTCCAGAACAACGTTCAATCGGTAGCACTTCTGTACTCGGTATCAAATTCAACATATCACGCGTTTTTAACCCTATGTTTTGTACACGCAAGTGACAAGCAACATGATAAGAAATTTTACCTAATGCATTCGGGAAGTCTGTTTTTAACTTATTTTCTTTATGGCGCAACATTAAATACTCAAACGGATCATAAAATGCCGCCTGAACTTTTTTAACATCTTCGTCATCAGGAAACATTAATGGTAATTCTTGTTTAAACATCAATACACAAGATGGAACTGCAGCCATTAAATCATAACCTTCATCAACCAGTTTCGCTAACACTGGAATATTAACTTCTTTAGCTTTCGCTACAGCTTCTAAGTCACCTAGTTCTAATTTTGGCATGCCACAACATTGTTCTTTTTCAGCCAATACAATCGGTACACCATTGTGTTCAAGTACCGCAACCAGGTCTTCATTCATACCGGGTTCATTACGATTACCGTAACAGGTTGCAAACAAAGCAACCTTGCCATTGGTTAGTTCACCCGCATCTGCTTCAGTGACAGTACTTCCTGTAAAACGTTTACGAAACGGTTTACTTTCATATTTTGGTAACTTTGCCTTTGCAGAAATACCTAAGGTCACTTCCATAATTTTTCGTGCAGGTTTAATGTTATTAACTGCATTAACTGTTTGAGCAATAACAGGTTGCCCCACGATGGCACCAACCGTATCGGTTGCCGATAATATTTTATTGCGTAAGCTTGCGCCCTGCTCTTTAAACTGAACCGCCTTGGCGCGTAACATGACATGTGGAAAATCCAGGTTCCATTCGTGCGGAGGGATATACGGGCACTTTGTCATATAACAAAGGTCGCAGAGATAACAATGATCAACGACCTTCCAATAATCTTTTTTATCAACTCCATCCACTTCCATGGTGGAGGATTCATCAACTAAATCAAATAAAGTTGGGAATGAATTACATAAACTGACACAACGTCTACAGCCATGACAAAGATCAAAAATGCGTTCCATTTCCTGGAACAAATTTTCTTTATCGTAAAAGCTTTCACTTTTCCAATCTAATGGATGACGAGTGGGAGCTTCAAGATTACCTTCACGTACGGCCATGGTTCATTCCCTATATTTTAATTTCTAAAAAAATACGGGGTCAATAAAGACCCCGTATTTATTACACTAAAATCGAAAAGCTTACGCGTCTAAAGAATCTAATGCTTTTTGAAAACGGTTCGCATGTGAACGTTCCGCTTTCGCTAACGTTTCGAACCAATCAGCGATTTCATCAAAACCTTCTTCACGAGCAGTCTTAGCCATACCTGGGTACATATCAGTGTACTCATGTGTTTCACCCGCAATAGCTGATTTTAGGTTATCAGCAGTTCCACCAATCGGTAAACCTGTTGCTGGATCACCACTTTCTTCCAAATATTCCAAATGACCATGTGCATGGCCAGTTTCGCCTTCTGCCGTTGAACGGAATACAGTTGATACATCGTTATAGCCTTCTACGTCCGCTTTTGCTGCGAAATAAAGGTAACGACGGTTTGCCTGGGACTCACCTGCAAAAGCATCTTTGAGGCTTTGCTCTGTTTTACTTCCTTTTAAAGCCATGATATTTCTCTCCTAGCTGTTAAAGTGATAGATATAAATTCATACATTTAGACTGATTCTAAAGTTAAGCTAAAAATAGCGGAACGTGCCCAAACTGTCAATACAAAAGCTGAATTTCAGCATAATATTGGCAATTGACGCTGACCATCGAGTAAGCTAACTTAGCCGCGTTTTTATAGATATTAAAATAGCAGGAAATATACTTTGAGCAAGAAAAAAACCAGTAAAAAATCGACTAAAAAGACTGAATCTCTCGACTTTGAAGCTTCTATGCTTGAACTTGAATCATTAGTTGAGCGTATGGAGCATGGTGAACAATCACTTGAAGATTCATTAAAAGATTTTGAACGTGGTATTGCTCTAACCCGTAGCTGTCAAAAATCACTACAAGAAACCGAACAAAAGATTCAGCAACTCATCGAAAAAAACGGTCAGGATGAGCTTGTTCCTTTTGAAGAAGAATAAATCAAAAATAGAAGTAAATACACAAAAGAACAGTTACCCGTGAATAAAGAAAATATAGAACAACAAATTGAACAATGGCGCCAGCGTTCAGAGAAAAGTCTCGAAAAATGGCTGCCCTCTGAAAAAATTAATCCAGCACAACTCCATGAAGCCATGCGTTATTCGGTACTCAATGGTGGCAAACGAATACGACCTATTTTGGTTTATGCCGCAGGTCATGCCGTTGCAGCGGATGAAGCCGCTTTAGATGCACCTGCCAGTGCCGTAGAATTTATCCACGCTTATTCACTGGTACATGATGATTTACCGGCAATGGATGATGATGATCTACGCCGTGGCAAACCCACCTGCCATAAAGCCTTTACTGAAGCCCAGGCTATTCTTGCCGGCGATGCTTTGCAGTCTTTGGCCTTTCACACCATTGCGCATGGTTTACCTAAAAATATTCCGGCCGAACAAAAACTCGATATTCTTGATGCTTTAGCTGTCGCCAGTGGCTCACGCGGTATGGCCGGTGGCCAGGCTATTGATCTAGCCGCAGTGGGAAAATCACTGAATATTGCTGAACTCGAAGACATGCATGTACATAAAACCGGTGCTCTAATACGTGCCAGCGTAAAAATGGGTGCACTCTGCCAGCCTAAAATTGATACAAAACAACTTAAAAAACTCGACCATTTTGCCAAATGCATCGGCCTTGCCTTCCAGATTCAGGATGATATTTTAGACGTCACCAGTGATACCGAAACCTTAGGCAAAACACAAGGTGCCGATATTGCCCTGAACAAACCCACCTACCCGGCACTTTTGGGTCTAGAGGGTGCCCGCGAAATGGCTGCAGAATTGCACAAAGAAGCCCATCAGAGCCTCGATATTTTTGCTGAAAAGGCCGAGCCACTGCGCTGGTTAGCAGACTATATCGTCAAACGTGATTATTAAGTCAAATAACAACTTTAAAAAATCCTTATCACGCTATTTACCAAATCTGCTTGCATGTTTAGCTGGCTAAGCCCATGATCCATTACTTATTATGACCGAACAAAATACACAATCCCTACTCCAAAAAATTGATAACCCTTCACAAATGAAGGAACTGTCTCTTGCTGAGCTAACTGAACTAGCGAACGAGTTACGTGAATTTATTATTCAATCTGTGAGTAAATCCGGTGGCCATTTATCTTCTGGTCTGGGTACAATCGAGCTCACCGTTGCCTTACATCATGTATTTAATACCCCGGATGATCGGTTAATTTGGGATGTAGGCCACCAAAGTTACCCGCATAAAATTCTCACTGGACGTCGGGATCAAATGTCCACAATACGGACAAAAGATGGCCTCAGCGGCTTTCCTCGTCGTGAAGAGAGTCCTTACGATACCTTTGGTGTAGGCCATTCAAGCACATCAATCAGTGCCGCTCTGGGCATGGCCATTGCTGCAAAACATCAAAACAGTGATCGACGGGTGGCAGCCATTATTGGCGATGGCGCATTAACCGCAGGTATGGCGTTTGAAGCACTGAATCACGCCGGTGATTTAGATGCGAATTTGCTGGTTATTTTGAATGACAATGATATGTCGATTTCACCTAATGTCGGCGGCATGTCGAATTACCTGGCAAAATTACTCTCAGGGAAATTGTATTCCAGCATGCGTGAGGGCAGTAAAAAAGTCCTCGGTAAAATGCCATCGGTATGGGAGCTTGCCCGTCGTACGGAAGAGCATATGAAAGGCATGGTCATCCCAGGTACGTTATTCGAAGAACTGGGGTTTAACTATATCGGTCCCATTGATGGACATGATATGGATACCCTGGTTAAAACCCTGAGTAACATGCGTGAGCTTCACGGCCCTCAATTCCTGCATATTGTGACCAAAAAAGGCAAAGGCTATACCCCGGCAGAAGAAAACCCTATTGCTTATCACGGTGTCGGTAAATTTTGCCCGGAATCCGGTAAACTTGAAAAATCCTCTGTAAAATCACCAACTTACACCCAGATCTTTGGTCAATGGCTCTGTGATATGGCCAAAGCCGATGACAAACTCGTTGCCATTACCCCGGCAATGCGAGAAGGCTCAGGCTTAGTCGAATTCTCAGAGCAATTTCCAGAACGCTATTTTGATGTAGGCATTGCGGAACAACATGCCGTTACTGTCGCCGCAGGCATGGCCTGTGATGGTTTAAAACCGGTAGTGGCCATTTACTCCACCTTTTTACAGCGTGCGTATGATCAGCTAATCCATGATGTTGCATTACAGAGTTTACCTGTTTTATTTGCGATTGATCGTGCCGGTGTCGTTGGCCCCGATGGCGCAACGCATGCCGGAAGCTTTGATATTAGTTATTTACGCTGCATTCCCAACATGACCATTATGACGCCAAGCGATGAAAATGAATGTAGGCAAATGTTGAGCACGGGCTTTAAACTCAATAGTCCCTCAGCCGTACGTTATCCTCGTGGTACTGGCCCTGATAGCAAAATAAGCACAGAACTTGAAACATTGCCCATTGGCAAAGCTGAAATTTGCCGCAAAGGCAAAAATATCGCAATTCTCTCATTTGGCAGTGTTTTAGCAGACGGACTGGACGTTGCCGAAAAGCTAAATGCAACCATTGCCAACATGCGCTTTGTAAAACCCCTGGATGAAGACCTGCTACTCAAGCTTGCCAGCCAACACGACATTATTGTTACCCTTGAAGATAATGCAGTTATGGGGGGCGCAGGCAGTGCAGTAAATGAGGTCTTACTCAAGCAACAGTGCCAAAATCGCGTATTAAACCTTGGTTTACCGGATATTTTCATGGAACACGCCAGCCGAGAACAGATTCTGGCTGATGCAGGATTATCCACTTCTGGTATACTGCGCGCCATTGAAGACTTTCTGGACACAGAAGAACTTGCAAAACATGTCACACTCGCTTAAATTCCCAACCTGATTACTCAAGTATTATGACTAAACGATATACAATGAAAATCCTTTTGGATTTTGCCGCCGCTCACCTCCTTCGCGACTATGAAGGTGTATGTAACCGACTGCACGGACATAACTGGAAAGTTGAAGTTAAAGTGACAGCAACAACACTTGATAGTGTTGGTATGGGCATGGATTTTAAAGTGATTAAAGATGCCACGAGAGAACTCATCGGAAAACTGGATCATCGCAACCTGAATGATATTCCACCGTTCGATAAGATTAATCCAACGGCAGAAAATATTTCAGAATATTTATACAGCGAGTTAGCTAAACAATTAAATACGGATGGTATCAAAGTTAGTGCTGTTACTTTATGGGAAACAGACAGAGCCAGTGTTACCTACACTGAAGACTAGTAATCTGTAACCGCGATTGAATTGGAAACTTAGAACCATGAACCAAGAAAAAAAAGCACCAATGGAAGACGTACAAAGTAGTAAAGACACCCGTCAGATCCCTATTAATAAGGTAGGAATCAAAGATATTCGTCATCCTGTTCGTGTTGCAGATCGTACTGGTGGTGAACAACACACTATTGCTAACTTTAATATGTATGTAAACCTGCCGCATAATTTTAAAGGCACACACATGTCTCGCTTTGTGGAAATTTTAAATAACCACGAACGTGAAATTTCTGTTAAATCATTTAAAGATATGATGGTGGAAATGACTGAACGCTTAGAAGCCGATTCAGGTCATGTTGAAATGAACTTTCCTTATTTCGTTAATAAAAAAGCCCCTGCATCAGGTGTTATGAGCTTAATGGATTATGATGTTACTTTTATTGGTGACTTTGTTAATGGCGACAACCAATTTACTTTGAAGGTATTAGTCCCTGTTACCAGCCTTTGTCCTTGTTCCAAAAAAATATCAGACTATGGTGCGCACAACCAACGTTCACACGTTACTGTCACTGCGACACTTAAAGACTTT
>JAUWUS010000108.1 GCA_030617815.1 Gammaproteobacteria bacterium | reverse complement strand
GGTTTAAATTCAGTAAAGCCTGCAATAATATCCTGTTCAGATAATTTAATTAAACCAAACTCACGCACGCCGGGCGAATCAATAATATGTCCCTGGTCTTGTTCTAATGGGTAAAGATAAGCGGTAGTAGTAGTGTGTTTACCTTTCCCCGTTGCTTCAGAAATTTCACCAATACGGGCATCTGATTTAAGTATAGTATTTATTAATGATGATTTGCCAACACCTGACTGGCCGACAAAAATATTATTATTATCTTTTAAAAGCTCAGTTAATGAGTTGAGTCCATCTTCTTTTTTTGCGCTGGTATAAATAACGGGATAACCAATATCCTGATAAAGTTGTAAGCGTTGTTTTAAATCTGCAAATTCATTTTCGGTAAATAAATCAATTTTATTTAATAATATAACGGGTTTTAAGTGGCTGTTTTCAGCTGCAACAAGATAGCGATCAATTAAACCTTCGTTCAGTTCCGGTTTATGTGCGACCACAATAAATACCTGATCAATATTCGCGGCAATAATACGTAAATTGTTATTGATGTCGGGTCGTTGCAGTATTGTGCGGCGTTCTTTTATTGATGTGATGACACCTGTTTCTGTATCTTCTGCTTGCCAGAAAACAATATCGCCACAAACAACCTGACCAACAGATTTACGTTGCTGACATTTAAATAATTTATTATTAAGATCTTTTACCAGGGTGTAGCTGCGGAATGCTGCAATGACTGTGCCTTGTATTTGTTCTACACCTGTCATGCACTAAAATCCTGTTTTAATATAAGTTGGTCTATGTGTGCAGCACAAATAAAATCAAACAGAGTAATGCCGTTAGCAGAGTGCGTGGAAAAACAAACAGTACAGGCGTTATAGCCAAACTTAATATCGGGGTGATGGTTTTCTTCATGAATTATCAAGGCTATCGCATTAATAAAAAGCAGAGTTTGATGGTAACCTTTAAATTTAAAGGTTCGACAAATTTCTTTTTTTTCTATAGAACTTTGCCATTGCGGAATTTCTTTCAGGTGCTTCTTGACTTGTTCTTCAGTAAGAAGTTGCGGGCTTGTTTCAGTTAGACAATGTTGTTCATGTAAATACATTTACAGGTTATTTTTTGTATTTATAAAAAGTACTGTTCAGGTATTCAACAACATCGTTAACGTGTTCTTCAGGCCAGGGTACACCAAGGCTGTCACGACAACGTTTAACCTGTTTAATTAATGCCGGATATGACTCAATACGTTTATGCTCGCGGGTGTAAATACCTGAACCATCACCACCTTGCATCGAAATATGGCAACTTGTGCAGTTGCTGTCATGTAATTCTTTGCCATTTTTAATATCAGCATTAACGGAAAGTGAGATAAACATGCAACTGCTGAGCAAACTAAAGCGTATAAGTAATCGAGTCATTATTATGAAGATCCTTAAGTCATGTGTTTAGCTTATTTTAGCTGATAAATGCGCCACACGCACGGGAGCCGGTGGGTGTGAATCATGAAAAGCTGAATATAGTGGATCAGGGGTCAGGGTGTTTGCGTTATCACGATACAATTTTACCAACGCTGTAATTAATGTTTGTGGCTGGCTTTGTTCGGCGGCAAAGTCATCGGCTTCAAATTCATGTTTGCGACTAAGGAAAGACATTACGGGTTGCAGGTAAATACTAAATAGTGGCATTACCATGCTAAATAGAATCAGTGCCATATAGGTAGATGCATGATCTACCCCAAGTGTTTGATAAAAAGCATCTTGTTTAATGAGCCATGCAAGTATAGCGAGCCCAACCAGTGTGATAACTGCATTTAATATTAATCCCTTACGAACGTGGTGGTGTTTAAAATGACCCAGCTCATGTGCGAGCACAGCTTCGACTTCGTTGTCATCAAGTGTTTCAAGTAAGGTGTCAAAAAAGACGATGCGTTTATTTTTGCCTAAGCCGGTGAAGTAAGCATTACCGTGGCTTGAACGTTTTGAACCATCCATAACAAAAATACCATTGCTGGTGAAGCCACAGCGATTCATTAATGTGGTGATACGTTCTCGTAATGCTTTATCTTCTAAAGCGGTAAACTTGTTAAATAGTGGAGCAATAAATGTAGGGAAAATCCATGATATTAGAAGTCCAAAACCGAGTAGAACGGCCCAGACATAAATCCACCAGAAAGGTGATGCTCCTTCAATCACGCCTTCCATTAACCATAATATACCGCCAACTAAAGGTATTGCGAGCACCAGGGTCAGAATGGTTTGCATGATCATGTCTTTAATAAATTGTGCCGCGGTCATACGATTAAAACCAAAACGTTGTTCGATTTTAAAGGTACGGTAAAGTGTAAAAGGTAAATCAATAATGGCAGAAATAAACATAACGCCAAAGAACACAGCAAGACCTGAAATGATGTCACCATAGGCATAAGTTCGAATAAAAGTGTCAATCCAGTTTAGACCACCACCTAATGTCCAGATAAGAAGCAATATGGCGCCGTAAACGAGTTCAATTTTACCGACTCGCAGTTTTGCTTTGGTGTAGTCGGCTGCTTTTTGATGTTGTTGCAGGGTGATTTGCTCAGCAAAAGCAACGGGTACGGAACCTCTGTTTTGAGAAACGGCTTTTGTCTGGCGATTTGATAACCAAAGTTGAATGACAAGAGAAAGAAGCAGGACAAGAACAAATAAAATACTCAGGGTTTCCATAAATAACCATTCTATATTAATAATAAGATCGGCAGGCAGGTTAGCGTTTGCTAGAATGATAAGCAAGTTTAAAATTAAAGGGAACCTCATGACGCAAAATGCAAAGAATTTAATCTGGATTGATCTGGAAATGACCGGTCTGGATACTCAAAATGATGTCATTATTGAAATCGCGACTATTGTGACTGATAGTGAACTGAATGAGCTAGCGGAAGGTCCTATGCTCGCTATTCATCAAAGTGATGAAATTATGGGTGGAATGGATGAGTGGAATACTAATCAACATGGAAAGTCAGGGTTAACCGAACGAGTAAAAAACAGCACACTAACGGTGGCGGATGCAGAGCGGGAAACACTGGAATTTTTACAACAATATGTCCCTAAGGGTGTTTCGCCCATGTGTGGTAATAGCATCTGTCAGGATCGACGTTTTATGGCGCGTTTGATGCCAGAGTTGGAAGATTTTTTTCTTTATCGAAACCTGGATGTGAGCACACTCAAGGAATTGGCAAAACGTTGGGCTCCGGATGTTGCTAAAGGTGTCGTAAAGCAGTCCAGTCATCTTGCGTTGGATGATACTCGTGATTCGATTAATGAATTACGTCATTATCGCGAACATCTTTTTAAATCTGGTTAGTTCTGTTTATAGACTTTCTACAGGGTTTGATGCCCCACATAGAGTATATGGGGGCATATTCTCTATGATGAGCGTTTGTAAAAGGCCGTTAGACTCCCAAAAGCCATTGTTATGGCTTTTCCACGTTTAGGCTTTCAAACTTCGTTAAAAAAGGTCTATAATTGGCTTATAAACGCCGTATCTGGTGGACACCTTGAGTTTTTTATGGAAAGGTTGGTCTAAATTTAGGGAATCATTGGAGATTTTGTCGTGGGTGGTATAGCAGCATATTCATCTGAAGAATCAAATTATATAGACGATGTAGTGGAACGTCATGCGCCTCTAGTAAAGCGGATCGCGTACCATTTGATCAATCGTTTACCTTCCTGTGTGCAACTTGAAGATATGGTTCAGGCGGGCATGATTGGTTTATTAGAAGCTTCCGGAAAATATGATGAAACACAAGGTGCCAGCTTTGAAACGTATGCGGGTATTCGAATTCGTGGCTCAATGCTGGATGAAATTCGTAAAAATGACTGGGCACCTCGTTCAGTACACCGTAAAGCGCGACTGGTTGCTGATGCGGTTCGTGAAATTGAAAATGAACATGGCCGTGATGCGCGTGATGTAGAAATTGCTGAAACTCTGGACATGAGTTTAGGTGAATATTACAAAATTCTTCAGGATAACAGTTACCACAAAATTCTCAGCGTTGATGATACCAGTGTTAATACTGGCGAAACGATGCTCGATAGCATGTCGGATAACGCCCCTGGTGTTCTTGATGGTATGCATATAGACGATATGCAGCGTTTGTTGGCAGAAGCCATTGCCGGCTTGCCGGAACGTGAACGTCTGGTTATGTCATTATATTATGATGAAGAGCTTAATTTACGTGAAATCGGTGCTGTTATGGGAGTAAGCGAATCACGTGTTAGTCAAATTCATAGCCAGGCCGTAATGCGTTTACAAGCCCGGATGTCTAATCGTTCTGATTAATACCGACTTTCCCTGTTTATTCACACTGAATGAATCGTTAGTTTTTTTTATACCCGTTTGGGTTAATTACCTGCCAGTTCCAATGGTCTCTAATCATTTCATCCATACCAAACTCAGCTTCCCAGTTTAGAATTTTTTTGCTTAAAGAAGGGTCTGCATAACATTCTGCAATATCACCTTCGCGTCGTTCAATTATTTTATAGGGAATTTTTTTACCTGATATTTTTTCAAAGGTTTTAATAACATCAAGTACTGAATATCCTTTACCTGTACCGAGATTATATATTTGACAACCTTCTTTGTTATCAACAACGTCCAGTGCTTTAATATGACCAGAAGCTAAATCAACAACATGAATATAGTCTCTAACACCGGTTCCATCATGCGTAGGATA
>JAUWUS010000036.1 GCA_030617815.1 Gammaproteobacteria bacterium | reverse complement strand
AATCGCTGGGATGCTGGTCAAAGCCTGGCAATGAATACCTTGCTGGATTTAATTGAGTCGATTAAAAATAATCAGCAGCTGGCGCTACCTGATTATGTTATTAGCTCATACAAAAACACTTTAACCAACCCTGATCTGGATAAAGCGTTAATCGCCCAGGCGATGACATTACCCTCGGAAGGTTATTTAGCAGATCAGCTTGAGGTTGTTGATGTTGATGGTATTCATCAGGCACGAACTTTTATGCGCCATGAACTGGCTAAAGCATTAAAAGATGAATTTAAAACTATTTTTCAGCAAGGACAGAGTGATGCAACCTATTTATTTCATGCGGATGAAATGGCACGTCGTGATCTTAATCACATATGTTTATCATATTTAATGACGTTACAAGATGAAAATATTATAGAACTTTGTAAAACTCAATTTGAAACGGCAAATAATATGACGGATGTTTTATCTGCATTAAGTAACTTGTCTCATTATGATACCGGGTTACGACAGAAGTCTTTAGATTCATTTTATACAAAATGGCAGCATGATGCTCAGGTTGTTGAAAAATGGTTTGCTATTCAGGCCGCTTCAGATCTTCCTGATGTGCTGAATAAAGTTAAAGTACTTATACAACACGATGCGTTTACTTTAACAAACCCGAATAAAGTGCGTTCGTTAATTGGCCGTTTTTGTGCGGGCAATACCGCCCATTTTCACAATATTGATGGTTCAGGTTATGTTTTTTTAGCTGATCAGGTTCTTACTTTAGATAAAATGAATCCTCAAATTGCGGCACGTTTGGTTCAAAGCATGAGTCGCTGGCGTCGTTATGATGATAAGCGCCAGGGCTTGATGAAAAAACAACTTGAACGTATTTTGGTCGAAAAAGATTTATCAAAAGATGTGTATGAAATAGTGAGTCGTAGTTTGCAGAGCTAAACTTTAACGGCGACCTGGTTGCGGCCTTTCTTTTTTGCGATATAAAGTGCGTTATCGGCTTGTTTAATAACGGCTTCGGAGCTAATAAGATTTTCAGTACGCTCAGATAAGCCAATACTGATCGTTATTTTTAATAGTTTATCTTCATCTTGTTCATGTTTTTGATTTGAATTTTGCTGTTTTGTTTTTGGGCGCTTTTTACTGCGAAGAACAAAAGGATTATCAGCAACATCTCTGCATAATTCGTTACAAAATAAACTGGCTTCATGTAAGTCTTTGTTGGGGAAAAGGATAGTGAATTCTTCTCCACCATAACGAAAAGCTTTGCCACCAGTAACTTTTCGTAATTGGCTGGAAAGTTTTTTTAATACTTGATCGCCAATGTCATGCCCATATTTATCATTGAATTTTTTAAAATGATCAATATCAACCATTGCAATACAATAACGTTTTCCAAGAGTAGAAATGCTTTGAGTTAATGCACGCCGGGAAGGGAGATTAGTTAGTTCATCAAGATAAGCTAAAGAATATGCATTAATGGTAATGCTCATTAGTATTAACAGGCCTGCAAGCAGTGTAAATATGATTGCTAACTGTGGTTCTTGATAGAAGTGCAGTGCAGTTATAATGGCGATTAGTGATGAAAAAATACCAGCTATTAAAATTGATGATGTTTTCAGTAATTGAATAAAAACAACTATGCAGGTGATTGTAAGAGCTATTAATAAAGGCTGAGTGAGGGGGGTTAATTTAAATATGCTGTGTTTAAAATATACCGCGCTTAGAACTTCCTTAAGTTGTGGTATAGGGTTTTCCAGAACCCAGGCAATGAAGTATAGCTGCACTGCCAATATAACAAATCTTCTAATTCCATATCGGTTTAATATTCCGCGATCTTTTAATAAACAATTGAGTAAGTAATTAATTGGAATAAGAGACACAAGAAGTAAGTGGGCAAATTGAAAGTCTATTTTTTCTTCTGGCGTCCAGATATATTTGTTTAACGCTATGTATATGATAGCGAATAACAGGAATAAATTGAATTCACGACTATGGTGGAAGATCCAGCTTAACACCATTCCTATAATAAAAATGACAAAGGGTAAGTAAGGTAAAATAACATGGATAGCATTAGGTAACGGTTGTGCAAGTTGAGCTATAAAAATATAACTGCACAACAATAATATTGTTGGGAGTATCGTTACACTAATTAGTTTTCTTAAGTCTATATTCACAAACATCCTGTTTCACGAATAGTGAGGAGCAAGATAACTGCGTTATGGCTTAACTCAAAATGCTCATTTACTACATTGTAAATTCCGCTTTTTCGTTAATCCATGCCTTGTTCTCTAGCTCCTCACTATCCGTGTGAGAGTTTTAATTATTTAAATTCTTTGCAAAGTCCATCATCCGGCTGACAGATTTGAGTGCTTGTTGACGAATCGTTTCATCAATAGATATTTCATTGTCACCTGTTTCTAATGAATTAGCGAGATTTTCCAGACCATTCATTGCCATCCAAGTGCAGTGGGCACAACTCATGCAGGTTGCACCTGCGCCGCCTGTCGGTGCTTCGATAAACTTTTTGCCTGGTGCAGTTTGTTTCATTTTATAAAAAATACCGTTATCCGTTGCGACGATAAAGGTATCATTATTCATTGTGGTTGCAGCATTGATTAACTGTGTGGTTGAACCGACAACATCTGCTTGTTCAATAATATCTTCGGGTGATTCCGGGTGTACTAAAATTGCCGCTGCAGGATATTTTTGTCGTAGTTTACTTAATTCGATGGCTTTAAACTCATCATGCACAATACATGAACCTTGCCATAACAGCATATCTGCTTGCGTTTCTTTTTGAATGTAACTACCCAAAAATCGATCAGGTCCCCAGAGGATTTTCTCTCCCTTATTGGTGAGATGCTGAATGACCTTGGTGGCAATGCTGGAGGTGACCACCCAATCTGCACGTGCTTTTACTGCTGCGCTGGTATTGGCGTAAACCACAACGGTACGATCGGGGTGGGCATCGCAAAATGCGCTAAATTTGTCGATAGGGCAGCCTAAATCCAGTGAACATTCGGCTTTTAAGGTTGGCATTAATATGCGCTTTTCGGGGGTAAGAATTTTGGCGGTTTCCCCCATAAAACGGACGCCTGCGACCATCAGCGTTGAAGCAGGGTGTTCTTTGCCGAAGCGAGCCATATCAAGTGAATCAGAGACAAATCCCCCTGTTTCTTCTGCTAATTGTTGTAGCTCGGCATCGGTATAATAGTGAGCCACCAGCACGGCATTTTTCTCTTTTAGTAAACCTTTGATTTTATTGATTAATTCCTCACGTTTTTGACCTGTAACAGGCGTTGCGGCTTGAGCCTCACGGCCTAAGGTGCGAATTTGATTATCATCAATATTTGGAGGTGTTGCAGTCGCTGTATTCATCATTTTTTACAAAATTTTAAGATTAAAGTCATAATTTTTACTAAAATTATTATTACCAAATTGAGCATTATTATCTGTGATTAGTCATACATTTGTATGTACCAAATTGGATAAAACAAGTTATTTACCTCTATTTATTTAGAGCAATTTCTTATTAAATTCAAGTAATTTGGAAAGAAAGTGTTGTAACCATATGAAATTGTAGTAATATCTTAAATCCTAGGTGGTAATGGTGGACCATTTATTGCTCCAGTAAATTATGAAAAATAATAAAAAAATTATTGATAAAATCTGCAAATGTTTACGTTTGTCAGAGTCTGGTAACCCGAATGAGGCAGCTTTAGCGCTGCGTCATGCAACCAGTATGATGAAAAAGCATGGGATTAGCGATACCCAGATTTTGTCTGCAGAAGTAACGGAAAGCGCGACTCAGGTGGGTGAGGGCTTTAATCCACCTTTTTGGGCTTTGGCCCTGGCAAATCTGGTTGCGGAAGCATTTGAATGCCGTAATTTGATTTCCCGGCAATATGGAAGACGGCCGGAATTTCGTTTTATTGGTCTGGGCTTTAAAGCCGAAGTGGCCACTTACTCCTACACTGTATTACACCGCTATTTATGTCGTGCGATTGAAGAGTTTAAGTTATCAGCGGAAGACGCTAGCGAGAAAAATGAAGCGGAACTAAAGCGCCGTATAGAAGTGTTTGCGCAAGCCTGGCTTTTTAGAGTAGGAAGAACGGTGAGTGAATTTATTGGTGACAATGCTGATCAGGTAGTCATTGATGAGTATATTGAAGAAAAATACGGTAAGGCTGCCGAGTTGGCGGGTGAACCGGTTGAAACACAGAATGCCGATTATGGTGATATTTTGTGTGGTATGCGGGCAGCAAGTGAGGTTGAATTATATCGTTCAGTCGGGCGATTTGCGAAACCACAACTTTTGCAGCATAAGCACACAGCATAAGATATTCATTTTTTAACTCGTTTCGTTTTTCATTTAGTAAAGGAAATATTGTCAGAACATGTCTGCAGTGATTTGTTATCGCAATAAAGGTGTTGATAAGAAAATTCCGTGCAAAGCGGTGTTGACGCTTGGGCGAGACAAAAATAGCGACATTGTTATTATTGATTTACTGGTATCACGAAATCACGCCATGATTCGTCGCCTTGGCCATAGCGACTATTATTTAATTGATAGCGGCAGTTCTAATGGCAGTTTTGTTAATTCGCATCGAGTCGCTATTCCTCGTCTGTTAAAAACGGGTGATCGTATTCAAATCGGTGGTAGTGAACTTGTGTTTGAACAGAAGCATAAGTTAGAAGATGCCCTGGATACTATTTCCATGGAAGAAACCATTATTTCTGATCGTCCCGTTATTCGTAAAATTACCGTGTTGGTTGCGGATATCCGTGGATTCACTTCTTTATCTGAAAGTGTCGACATCAGGACATTAACGCGCATGATGACTAACTGGTTTCATAATGTAACGGATGTCATTAGTGAACATGGTGGTATTGTTGATAAATTTATTGGTGATTGTGTGTTTGCACGCTGGGAGTTTGGTGACGATGATGGTGCAGCACAGTCGGTAATGAAAGCATTGCAGGCGGCAGTATTAATAAATGATGTTACCGAAGAGCTAAATAAAAATACGGAAGTACCTGAAAAATTACGTGTAGGTGTTGGTATTAATACCGGGGTAGCATCAATGGGGATTGGTCAGGATGCAACGGCATTAGGTGATGCCGTTAATATTGCGTTTCGCCTTGAGAGTGCGACTAAAGTATTAGGTACCGATATTGTAATGAGTGAATCATCTTATGGTCCTTTACCACAAGAATGCATTACAGGTGAAAAACAACATATTCGGGTCAAGGGTAAACGCGATGTGCTACGCATATGCAGTTTGCACTTTGGTGATGTGAAAAAGATGTTATATACTTTTAATGAACAACAAAACAGATCAATTTAAGATATAAGTAAACGTATCTCATTCATTAAATTTTCCATATCAGTTTTAATTGCATTTATTGTTTGTACGGCCTGGTTTGCCAGTTCCAGATCTTCGTTATTCTGATCGTTGATGTTTTCTTCGTTTGTTTTTGATGTTTCTTTTTCAAGTATTATTCGGCCGCTTTCTGCAATTTTTGCTTTTCCATCTTCAATAAATTGTGCCAGAAAAACATAAGCCTGGCTCAGACTATCCTGAATTTTTTGATCTTTTTCATTTTTATTATCCAGAGCTAAAATAAGTGTTTGAATGGCTATTTTGATTTGTTCTTTTTCGTATGGTAGTTGAGAAATTGCGATACCGTAGATTGAAGGTTTAGTCGTAGATAACAGTTTGCCATATTCACTAACAATAATTTCTGCCTGTTTTATGCTAATTGTCGACATAATTTTTCTTTTTTAGCTGAAAAAAATGGATAACTTCGGTACGATTGCTTTTAAGTTTGTTATTTCTATCATATCAAAATTGAGTAACTCTATAATGTCAGAACTGTTTCAAAGAATAAACGATTTTATGATAAATAGCCCTGCTTTTGTAACATGGATTGTTGCAGTGCTGATATTGGTATTAGGGGTTGTGTTACAACGTTCATGGATAAAAGAATATATTAGCGAATGGAAATTAAATGATTTATTAAAAAAAACCGGAAAAGAGTCGTTACATAATGTCATTATTCCGGATGGTCTCGATGGAAAAATATTTATTGAATACCTGATTTTAACACCAAAGAAAATTTTACTATTAGGGGTGAAAAAATATCGAGGTTTGATTTTTGCAGCAGAAAAGATTGATTTATGGACGCAAGTGATTGGCAATAAAAGCTACAAATTTGAGAACCCGTTACGTCAGCTTGAAAATGATGCGTTGGCATTAAATTCGAAAATTGAAAATTCAAAAATTGAAACAAAGGTATTGTTTATAAAGGGTAGTGAATTTCCAAAAGGAAAGCCGGAAAATGTCGTTACGATATCTGAGGTAAAAGAATGGTATAAGGATTCTGCGGCTACAGCAGATATTACGGCAGCTTTACGAGCGGACTGGGAACGATTACGAGATCTTGCTGGTAGCAATGATTTTGTTAAAGGTAAGATGGTTCTGCTTGATGAAAATAACACATCTAACTTCAATGTATTATTTTTGGTCGGTATTACAACTGTATTATTACTGTGGTTAGGTTTGCGTTTAATGTAATACCTGATTTTTCTTTATTTTTTAGGGTTCTCAGCTTCAGATAATACATTTTTCCAGCCCTGCATAATATCATCCATTTTACTCGTTACTTTTTTCTTTACGTTAGTGTTAGTATTTGCATGTAATACTTTTTTGCGGATCGTTTTGGTCTTAGCAAAGGCAGCTGGTTTAACGGTGTCATTTCCACTATTAAATAGTGTCGCGATGGTTTGTACTTTTAAGATGTCTGTTGCATGTAAAGTGAAAACTGCACCTGCTAAAATCAGTAAAAAAGACGCTGCAATCGCAAGAGTATTGGATTGTGAGCTTTGATGCTTTCTCATGTACGCTTGCTTATCAAATTGTTGAACATTTTTTGTGGCAACAAAATTAGCGCCATTACTGCCTGACTGGCTAGCATGATTTGTTGCAGAAGGTTGTGATTTTTCCTGATTTAAAAACATGTTGTTTTCAAATGAAGTTCTTTGTTCTTGTTGCGGGTAAATTACGAACGATTTTGATGCTTCCGGTAATGAAGTATCAATTTGAGTTAAAGCTGTTTCAGCTTTGGTTCTATGTGCAACATTAAAGTTGTCTTCTTCAGGTTGAGTCGTTGCTGCTTTAGCTTCAGGTTCTTTGAAAATAAAGAGATCGTCTTCGTTTTCTAAAATGGTTCCGTCATTTGTTTTGTGCACTTTAAGCATGGACTGAGACTGAGAAAGTTTTTCTTTTATAGCTTCTGCTTTACGTTTTGCTTCATCATCATCAAGTGGTTCAATAGTTGACAGGCCGGGGATATTAACTGCTTTATAATTCACAGCTTTTTCTGCATATTTAGTGATTTTTGCAGGTGTTTCCTCTGCAACAAGTTCAACTAAAATTTCTTCTTCGATAATCTGAACGTTTTGTTCTTCTACAACGATTGCTTCTTTGGATTGTTCGTTTAATTTTTCAATAATACTGGCTGCTTCAGCTTCGATTTGTTTGCGTGTTTCTTTAAGCTCATCATGTAAACGTATAGCATCTTCTTCTGCTTTTTGGCGAATAGCTTCTGCTTCGGATTCAGCTTGTTGTGTTTTTGTTGCGGTTAGTTTGTTTGCACGTTCTTCAGCTTTAGCAAGGATGGCATCATGGTTACGTTTTTCTTCTTTTTTAGCTTGTTGTAATTTTTTATCTAATAATGCGCGAGTTGCTTCTATTTCTGAATGGATTTGTTCTGCGTCAATTAAGGCAACACGGCGAATTTCATCTGCTTCGTTTTTAATTTTAAGTGCAGATTTCTTAATAATATTTTCTTCTTCTTTAATTCGCGCTGCATCCTGCTCCATTTTTTGACGTACCGCTTCGACTTCGGCTTGTAAATGTTCAGCTTCTTCAATTGCACGTTGCTTAATAAGTGCAGCTTCTTCTTTTGCTTGTTTACGTGCTTGTGCAGCTGCAGCAGCAGATTTTTTCATTATTTCTTCTGCTTGTAGCATTGCATTGTTTGTTTCTTCCTGGCGTAGCTTAATGGCTTCATTTTCCGCTTGTGCTTTTTTCAGTTCTTGCGATGCTTTTTCAGCACGTAAATATTCCGCTTCTTCTAATGCAGTTTGCTTAATGAGTGCAGCTTCTTCTGTTGCCTGTTTTCGAGTTTGTTCTGCAGCAGCAGCAGACTGTTCCATTACCTCTTTTGCTCGCAGCATAGTTTCATTTGTTTCTTTTTGTTGTAATGCAACCGCTTTACTTTCAGCCATTGCTTTCGCAAGTTCTTTTGTTGCTTTGTCTTTTAATTGAGCTGTTTTTGTGTCTGCAGGAGAAACATGTTGGTTTTTCTTTGTAATACGGGCACGGGATTCAGCCAGCTCTTTTTTGTGCTTAATAATATCTTGTTCTGCTTTCTCGCGTGCGGCTTTAATTTGTTGTTGTTGTGCTGCAATTTGTTCTGTTTGTTTTTTAGCTTTGGCAGCCTGTTCTTTCGCTTTAGCAGAAGCAGTGGCTTCTTGCGCTGATATTGCAGGCTTAGTTTTTGAATTTGTTACATTATTATTTTTTAAACTGTTCAGCCCATTTTTAAGTACGCTACATTTTAAACCGCTCTGAATCATCAAAAATGCAGCAGCAGCACTTTGTGAGCCATCGTTACAAACTAGTAAGTATTCACGATCTGCGTTTAAACTATCAAATTTCACTCTTAACATGCTGAGAGGAATATTGACTGAACCTTCAAGTGGTTCCTGGTTGCTTTGATGTTCGGAGCGAACGTCAATAACAACACAACCATTATCTATTTTATTTTGCATATCTTTGTGTGCAAAATAACTAATAACTGGCTCAATGAGCAAAGCGAGGAAGTCAGCTTTTTTCAATCTCATTAATGAACCATTTTCACGCATAGTGATCGTCGCGTTACGTGAGCCGTCGCTAATCAGTGCTTCTTCGCCAAAACCACTGCCTGCCTGTAAAACAGCGAGTAAAACATTCGCTGCATCTTTGTAGGGTTTGCGGTGTACGTTGCACGAGCCAGATTTAATAATGTAATAGAAGTCGTCTTTGTCGCCTTGATTAATGACAGCCTGGCCTTTTTCTAATGGAAATTCTTCCATTTGAGTAAGTAATTTTTGAATGTTTTCAGTTGGTAATTGTAAAAAAGCCGGGGATTGCAAAAAAGTGAGCATCCAATTATCGCTGTCATCAGCACTGATTTCGGTGACTTCATAAGCCGCTGAGGTTAATTCAGGTTCATCACTCATCAGTAATTCGAGTAAATCTGCGTCTATATATAATAGTGTGGAGGCGGTTTTAGTTTTGAGTGTTACAGTGCGGGGAGAGCCTTCAGCAATCGGTGTTTTTAGTGCAGATTTACTTTTGAGAATGGTAGTCTTCGTTTCTCCTGCTGTGGCGACTTCAATTTGGCCAGCGAGGAGGTAAATTTGGCGTGAATCTTTTTCACCATGGCGACAAATAATTCGGCCAGCAGGGATTTCGTCGATAATTGATTTAGCAGCAAGCTCATCCAATAAAATCGGGTTGAGTCGATTCAATGGCTCTAATATTTTGAGTGTTTTTCGGTCAATTTGTTTAGGTGCGTTTTTCATAAATGCCACTGTAAATCGTATAAATACGTTTGTATTAAAAAATGAGAGATGCCTCATTTATCGGTCAACCTGACGCCTTCCTTAGCAGCTATCAAACTTTAGCTTAAATTTTGGTTGCGAGTTGTGAATTGCCTCACAAAGATTGTGATATGTGGACAAATTACCGATATTTTGGCAGGGAAACTTTAAAACTTTAAGTTATTCCCGAGGTAAATACAAGGTTATTATTTGTAGGTCTATTTTAATATTTATGTGCAAAATTAACTTGTACGCCTTGCCTATAGCCATCTAACCATTCTAAACGGATAGTTTGACTGCGATTAAGGTTAAAATTGATGCCAAGGCGATAACCTTGCTGTTTAGTGTCTTTGAAATGAGTAATTTGGTTGATATTTCCTGAATCTCGCTGTACACCGTCTAAAAGCCGGTATTCAGCTGCCAAAATAAGCCCGATGTGTTTTGTTGGCTGAAATTGTAGCTCACTAAAAAGTAACGCGTTGTCCCAGCTAAACAGGGTTTCCTGATTTGTGCTTTTCCCTTCAGTTCGAGTGTAACGATAGTTTAAATTAAGTGTTAATGTGAAAAAGGGACTTTCAACGGGTAAAAAACGTAACAGTAGTCCAATATATTCGCCTGAGGTAAATTGAGCGGATGTAATAGCGTTATTTATTTGACTCATTTCAATATAGCCAACCTCAAGCCCAGCATGAAAATAAGGGCTAAAGTTTTCATACCAGTTTATCCCGAACTGATCAGATCTTACTTCATTCGTATTAGACGAAAAATTAAAATGGGTCTTTTGGCTCGAGGCGGCCAGCGAAAATTCAAGCGTATTATCATTGGTGATACGAGCGGCATTAACCAGGGTGAGTGGCAGAAAAATGAATATGCCTGCAATATAATTTTGAGTTGTCTTTTTCCAAAAATCCATCTAGGAGGGCAAGAAGTGAATAGGGTAGGTTACCGTTACCGTAGCAACATCTTTTTTAAGAAAGCGAAAAGATTTAACTCGAGAGACTAATCGACGTTCTAATTTTTTTGCACCTAGTTCACTAGAGATTATTCTGCATTTTATGACTTTTCCGGAAGGACTAATGGTTAACTCAAAAACAACCTTTCCTTGTAAGGTTGGATCTTTTCTTAATGCACGCACATATATCGCTTCAAGCGCGCCCTTATATTTATCAAAAATAATGGTGAGCTCTTCCAGCCCTCGAGCATTTTGTCCTGAACGAGTGCGGCGTGGAATGTTTGCGACCCCATCACCAATGTTACTGGATATTTTTGAGCTTCTTCGACCTGTTAACTCGGTACTTCCTGTGGTTCGACTGAGTTTGGATGTGTCAATGCCACCGCTGTTTCTTTTTGCCCGGGTAGATAAGATTGAGCTACGTTTGGTGACAGTTGTTTTACTGTGGTTATTTCGCAGAGGTTTTTTTGAGCTCAGGGATGAAGTGTCAAACATATCTTGCAAATCCTGAATATCGCGGGTCATTGCCATTAAGCCTGATTGACGCGCTTTTTTCTTGGCTTTCTTTTTAATAGTTTTTTTCTTAGCTTTTTTCTTGGCTTTCTTTTTAACTGTTTTTTTCTTAGCTGCTTTGGCTTTAGCTACTTTTGGTTTTTGCTGACGTTTTTGCGTGATCAGTTTGGCTAACCGTGGTGCGATTTGTTTTAATTGTTTTTTTTCTGCTTCAGGAGAAGGTAACCACGGAATGATTAGGCCTATAACAATAAAGGTAAGCAGCACTCGTTTGAGAATACGTGAAAAACGTTCATCATTTCGGGTGTCGGTCCAGGGTAAGACAGGATCATTGTAATAGTTGAATGCGAGAGACATGTTATATTTTATTCACTCGTTTTTGTTCTACATTTTTTTGTACGACAGCAAGCGAAATGTTGGCGTATTTTGTGCCTGCGCAAGTGATCATTATTTTTTTAAGTAATTTATAAGGGATTTTTTTATCTCCCATTATTGTTATATTGAATCGTTTTTTCTTTTTACTTTCTTTTTTTGCATATTGAATAAGTGACAGGGCAAGTTCTGGAATAATTGTTTTTTTATTGTTTATTGCAGCTTTAGTAGAAATAATATGCTTACCATTAATTTTTATATTTTCATTGCTCACCATTACAACTAATGTTTTTTTAGGGACTTTATCAGTTGTTGATGCGGGTAAAGAAATAGATTTTGTTGACGGTAAAGTATTAGATTCAGATGAAGTGACCAATAAAAAGAATACCAGGATGGTGAAAATATCCATCAGTGAAACCATATTTAATGATGCCGCACGATCACTGCGTCGTTTGTGGTGGTTTTCCATTCGTTTTGTGCGACGTGAATCTTTCATATTAAACCTTATTTAAACTTGGGCGCATCGCCAATTGAAATATTTGGAAAAAGTTCAATTTGTATTAATTCACCATTTTCAACTGCAGTGAAGACACGTACTGAGTCCATCGTTTTAATTAAGCTTTCATAACTAGAATTTTGTTGTGATAAAATAGTGATATTTGTTTTTTCGGGATAACTGTTTTTAATTTGTTTTAATACATTATTCAGTATTTTAAAGTGGCCGCCTGTTGTGTAGGTTTTTATTTTTTTAATAATACGATTTCTATTATCACTAACAACAAAATATTTTTTCCCTATAATGACATTAATTTCAAATGTTTTTTTATTTTTTGTTGAGTCATTCGATTGGGAATGTGTAGGCAAATTAATATCCAGAACTGTTAAATGAGTAAACACGGCAGTAATCAGCAAGAAGGGGACAAGAATCACCATCAAGTTCATAAATGCGGTAACGTCGAGCTCAACATTTTCAGGAGAGCGAGCTCGTCTGCCGTGCCTTCTGCTCATCAGGATTTACGTTTAGTCATTAAGTTAAGGAATTTAACCGTGGCCATTTCAAGGCTGTCGATAATTTCCGTTGTTTTGGTTTGTAGTACTGTATATATAAAGAGTAAAGGAATAGCGGCCATTAAACCGAATGCGGTGGTATTCATCGCAACCGAGATACTGGTTGAGAGTATTTCACCCTTTAAAGCGGGATCAACTGCGGCAACTGCAGTAAATGCTTTGATTAAGCCGATAATGGTTCCTAATAAACCTAGCAACGTAGATATGTTGGCGAACATTGCCAGATAATGAGTACGTTTCTCAATCTGGGGGATGGTTTCCATCATACTTTCTTCCATTGCAGTTTCAATTTCATCCCGGTGCTCTGCTGTTTTCATCCGAGCTAATCCAAGGCCTAACATGCGACTAATGGCTTGATTGGATTTTGTAACAACTGAGTAAGCACCTTGAAAATCACCACTGTTCAACAGCGGCAAAAGTTTTTTTATTAACTTTTTATTGTTACGTTTTATTATGGAAAGATAAACATAACGTTCAATGGCAATGGCGGTACCTATTGCAAGTACAATCATAATGGGATACATAAATACCCCGCCATCCTGAAAGAAATCAACTATTGTTTTGTACATACCACCCTCCTGAATAGTGGCTGTGTTAAAAAATATTTAGTAATTAAATGGCTGAGGATGCTTAATGTTAGTATGGTTTGTAACAATTGTTGCCTAATAGAGTGTTTATGCTCTAAATCCCTAACTTATTTAATTTTTGCTAAATGTAGTTTACAGTAAAATTTAAATCAACTTACTGGTTCTCATTCTGTTCCTTTTGTTGTGCAGAATATATTTGGTAATAACGAATTTTTCGTTTGAAGTTATATCGATTAACAGGTGATAAGGCTTCATCAATTAAACTCTCGATGGGGGGCGCATTCATGTCGGGTAGTTCAGCGCTTTTCCAAGGTACTATGTAAAGCATTTTTGGCAATTCTTTATTGCCAATAATAGATGTGCCTTTCAATTTAATTTTGTCTTCAGCATTTAATGGGAGACTTAAAAAAATCGAAATAAATAAACCGCTAAAAAATTGTATTTTTTTTCTGTTCATAATTTATCCTGTTCTTACTATATCTTATTTTACTTTAAAGTAAGAGATTTTTTGTATCGTCTTTCCAGATCAACGATCCATTTATTTACCTGTTTATTTTTATCATCTGTTATTTCCTGATATTTTTTATATTGTTCTATTGCTTTAGGAAAATCATATAAATACAGATCATATAAAATCCCAAGATTTAAGTGTGCAAAGGCATATTCTGACTCTATGCTTATCGCTTTTTCATAGGCAGATTTTGATTCAGAAAAATTACCTTGTTGCCTATATAAAATGCCAAGCTGGTTTAATGCGTAAACGTTTTCCGGATTTATTTTTAGCGCTTGTATAAAAGCGTTTTCTGCTTCATTTAATGATTTGTTTTTTATAAAAATAATACCTAAGTTAACATGTGCATTTGAGATGTTTGGCTGTTTATCTATTAGGTTAATAAACAAGTTCTGAGCTCTTTTTGTTTTTCCTGCTTGCATAGCGGAAACTGCCTGAGTGAAGGCTGCTTTGTGTTCAGCTTTTATTAATTTTGAGTCGCCTTTTGTATGTGATGTTGGTGGTGTTACTGAGCAGGCAGGCAGTAATATGGCTATTGAAACCGCGAATATAATATTATATTGCAGAATAGATGCTCGTTTAGTGAATATTAGCGCAAAAGAAAAAAGAGTTTTAATTAATGTGTTTAACATACCGTTCTCCTTTTTCAATTTTTGCGTAACGTACGGGATTTAATTTGCTTAATGCCGTGATACTAAGTTTAACCCACTTATCATAAATATTATCTTTCACTCGTTTTGCATTTGCAGCATGAATATCAATGGCTTTTTCTTCAAAAGGAAAGGCTTGTTCTTCGAGTAAAACGTTATATTGTTCAAGTTCATCTGCAGACAGTTTCTTAGGTCTTTGAGATTGAAGTAATGCAGTTGCAAAATCATTATAAATTTCTGCAATATAATAAGTAGCGGATGTTGTTATTTCTGCAACGCGGTATTTCATAGCATTATCATATGATGATACAACCTTTTTCATCAGGTTCTTTTTCCTTTTCAGGCTTCTTTTTAAAGGAATGGTTAAGCGTGCTGCTTTATAGGATTTAAACAAAGGTAAGGTTAATTCCATATAAGCTGTAGCCGCCAGGAAATGTGTACGTTGAGTTCGTTCTTTGCCTCCGCGATTATCGGCTTTAATTATTTCACGTAACCAGTAATGGTGACGTTTATAGTTGGATTTTTTATTGAAGTCAGCCAATAATTGTCGTGCTTCTATTGCTTGCTCAAGTGGTTTTGGATAGTTTTTCACATACGCGATTAGAATGCGTTTTGC
Source organism: Gammaproteobacteria bacterium (assembly GCA_030617815.1). Classification (GTDB taxonomy): domain Bacteria; phylum Pseudomonadota; class Gammaproteobacteria; order UBA6429; family Thiohalophilaceae; genus JAGLTQ01. The sequence continues at coordinate 10,131 of JAUWUS010000036.1, read as the reverse complement.
TGTTTTTTTACGGTTATTATCATTATAAATCGTTGCTGCACCTAAGAGTAATTTGCGGCGTTGATCGCGTGTATAGTGTTTTGCTTTATTAGAAAGAGCAATCATTTCATTGGCGGCTTTAATTGCATTGCCTGTTTTGCTGTAGACCAATGCGAGTTTTTCTGTGACACCAAATTGTAACTTGTGTTTCTTAGGCTGGGTTTTTTTGAAATTTTCAAGAACTTTTTGCGCCTTATCCCATTGTTCAAGATTAATGTAAATAGTTGCGGCATCATAATCTGCTGTTGCTCTGAGTTTTGAACCGGGGACTTCTTTTCCTACGCGGAGAAAAAATTCTGCTGCAATTTCGAGTTTATTTGAATTTTTAGCTTGTTCACCTTGTTTATAAATGCTGGCGGCAAACCGTTCACGTACATTTTTATATTCTTTATGTTTTCGAGGTAATTTTTTAATTAGTACTCGGTAAGAATCTTCAGATTTACTATAGTGTTGCATTTCAAATTCGGCATGGCCTATTACCAATAAAGTACTAATATATAGTTTTTTACTTACTTTAGTATTTGTGCTTAATTTTGTTGCAGTACTTATCGCAAGAGTATAGTTACCAATTTTAAATAGCTCTTCTGCTGTGTTTGCTAATATTGAAGAGGTGTATTTATCATTAGGGAAGTTATTTGTATATTTTAATGCACTGTTAATTTTCTTTTGTTGCCATTGTGTTTGTTCGTTACCTTTTAGACTTTTTTGGACGGCAGGATAAAGAAGGAGTGCAGCATAAGCGGCTTTTTGCGGATTTTTATTTTGCGGATAATGATAGGCAGCTTTTTCGAATTGATGAATTGCATTTCGATATTGTCCGGCATCCTGATGGGCTTCTGCGAGTAAAAAATTAATTTTTGCAGTGCCGTTATCATCAGGAAAAGATTTTATATAGAGTTTATACCATGTAGTGGCCTGAACAATATATTTGGCGAAAAGCTTATTGTTTGTTTGTAAGCTTTTCTTTTTACGGCTTTTATTATGTTTGATTTTTCTTGCTTCAGCATGAAAGTAAGCAGCCAGTTCTTTAATGTGTTTTTTTAGTAATGGTGTTATTGATTTTTGTGCTTCACGATTTTGAGCATTCCAATAAGCGGTGTTTATGCCGTATTGTTTTACAAAGGTTATTTTTGTCGGCAAAATTAAACTGGAAAAACCACCTTTTTTATAAGACTCAATCGCTTTTGAATGGTATTTTGGTGCCAGTGAAGATGTTGGATGTTTTTTGCTGTAGGCAAGATATGTTGTTGCCGCGTCACGAATTCTGGTTTTATCAAGATAAAGTTCTGCCAAATTATTATAAATTATCGGCTCATACATTTTCTGTCCATTGCGACTAAAAAACTCATTGACGCTACGGTGACCTTGTTGATAAGAAAAGGAAAGGCTGGTCACACGCAAAACATCAGTTAGTAACTCTTTGTTGGAGCGAGAAATATCCGGGGAGGGGCCATCTGCCAGAAGTTGTCCCTGTTGATGTTTACGATCAAGGAAACCTATAAAAGCTTTGGTTGCAGATTTATAGTCTAGTTGTTTAAAGCGAGTCCAGCCGTATTTATATAGTGATTTTTCGTAATAATTCGAATTTGGATGGTTATTTAATATGCTGGTATAAGCAAGCTCAGCTTGTTTGTAGTTTCTTAAAATGAAATAAGCTTCACCACGACGAAACTGCACTTCTTCAATATAACGAGTATTAGGAAATTTTCGAACGATAGTGTTTAAAGTTAAAAGGAGTTTCCCTTGCTGAAGGTTGAGTTCATAAGCTTTTGCCAGTTGATATAGAATAATGTCGTTATTTTTTTTGTTTGGATAGGTTTCTAAAAATGTTTCATATAGTCGAATAGCAGCCTTAATTCTTTTTTGTGAAGCGTGAACGCTTTTTTTATTATCCGATGCGCTTTGTTCTTGTCCTGTTTGTAGTTCGAGATCGGCAAGTCGTCGCATTGCATCGCCATACATGCTTCCAGGCGGGGCTGCTTCAAGAAAATCACGATAAAATTTAGCGGTGTTTCTGCGCTTTAGGGTTCCTGCTTTAGGCTCTTCAAGTTTGAGAGTTTTCTTTGATAAGCTGGCTATCGTTATATCATCTTGTACTTTATTACTTGAACAAGCGGACAAGGCGATGCTGATGAAAAATATAATAATGGATGACAACTTCATTTGTTTTCATCCGTTTTTATATTTGTCTTATTATAAATTTTGGCAGGTAAAGTTAATTTGTCATATAAACGTGCCAGTGAATAACGTGCACGAATATGATAGTTTTCAATTTGATGATAGCGTTGTTGTAAAGATATTAAAGCTTTATTTTCAATGAGTTTTTCTTGTGCAATTATCATGCGGCTGATGTTGTTAAGTAGTTTATTGAGCTTTTTTTCCTTGTTTTTGATTATTTTATTAAATCCAGTAAAGGTGAGTGGTGCATTTTTACTTGATTGCTGAATTGATTTTAACCGCTTTGTTGTAACTTCCAGCGCTTTATTAACTTGATTGAGTTCATTTTTGATTTTCCAATAACGTGGTGCATAGTCAGTGCTGATGTCCCAAAGCAGGATGCCATGAAGTAAGTTATATTTTTCTTTTTTGTCAGAAAAATCATCCTTTTTTTCTAAACGGTTTAATGAATGTCTGATTTTATTCATGCTATTTAACATTTCTTTTTCATCGTCTGTTGCCAGAGCGAAAACATCATGTTGTTGTTTTATTTGCGTCACTTTTTTGGCTAATCGGTCGCGCTTCTTTTTTAACGTGCTTACCAGATTTAAACGAGAATCTCCTTTGGTTGCATGCAATTGTTTTTTATAATAGTGGCGGCGTTCTTGTAACATTAAGTTATAAGCAGGAAATTGATTTTTCCACTTACGGAGATTTTTTTGTAAATAAATTAGTTCGAGATAATTTTTATGCGTGTGTTGAAAGTCAATACTGTTAAGCAGGTGGTACAGATAGGGTACAGAGATAGATTCAGGCAATATGTTTTTATATTCAGGATCCAATGTGTTTTCAGTTATCATGGCGGGTCTTAAAGCTAAAAGTAATTCGCCACCTTTTATTGCATTTATAACATTTTCCAGGTTATCAAGTTCTTTTTTATAATTTTCGCTTGCGTAGGTATAATGATTTAACGCGAGTTTGCTTTTACCCATTTCTTCCAAAGTGTATGGGATTGCCAGTAATGATTCCTGAACGGCAGTATCAATCACGGGCCAGTTACGCAGTTCCATCCATGCGACGAAAGCTTGTTCAAATTTATATTGTTGTTGATATGCCCAGCCAATACCTAAGAGTGCTTTTGCAGATAAAGGGCCTTTTAAGCGTACTCTTTTTAGATATATGGTTGAGATTCCGGGTTGTTTTTGTCTGATATGTGCATAGCCTAAAGCGATATTGGCTTTATCTTTTAATGCTTTTAATTCAATATTATCTGTTTTGAGTATGCTGATTTCATGTAGTAATAGTGTTCCTTTATCAGGTTCACCGGATTTTATCAGAGCAATACCCATGTTGTACTTCGCGTATACTTCCCAATCCTGATGAGTCTTAAGTTGTTTTAATGAATCATAAGCACTGGTGAAATCTTTTTTGTTTAAATAAATATTGGCCAGCATGTTATGTCGTTCAGCATTTTTTTCTGCCGAAAGTGTATTTTTAACTTTTTTAAGTGCTTGTTGGGAATCTTCATATAATTGGCTTTGATAGCTCATTTTCCCGATGTTAAACCAGGCACGATCCTGAACATCATGCGATGTATTATTTTCGATTAATTCTGAAAAAATTGAGTTGGCATTTTGATGCAGGCCATAATAGAGGTATAAACCACCTAATAATAACTCGGGATCAGTATTTTGTGTTGTTATTGGTTTACGCTGTTTTGCAACCATTAAATCAGTAATGGATGAAAAATATTTCTCCTGATAAAAATGATAAAGCGCCTGACCATAACGCAAATCATTAATCTTAAGCGTTTCTCGTTCACTTTGATCAAGTGCAAAGCTACTTACTGTAACAGATGCAAATAGTATGGCGAAGACGCCTTGTTTAAATAATTGAATCATAGCGAGTCGACGAAAATATTTATTCCCAAACTTTGGTTTTAAATTCAGGTTGTTGTTTACTTAAGTTGTCGATGATTTTTAACTCTACAAATAAGGGTTCACTGGTTTTTTCAAATTCAATTGTTGTACCGCGTTTGAAATGACGTTTGCTGGGGCCTTTACCAACGAAAAAAGCAACAAGTTCATGTTTTCCGGAAGCAATATTTCCTATATAAATTCGTTGTACACCACCACGTTTAAGTGCATTAATCTCACGTAAAGTATATAAATGATTGCTGATATTTTTTCCGTCAATGTCTATCTGGACAGAGTCAAGATCAAAAAGGTTGCCGATATCCATAGATAAAAAAATACTAAATTGAGTATTAGCCGGAAAAAGTAAATCTTCTTCAAGAATAAAAAGCTCTTTATTTAAATCAAGCACTTCTTGTTTAATATTCTGTATTTTTTTTTCTAATACAGGCGACTTTTCGGCAGCATAAACAGCACTTGAAATAAACACCATGATAAACAGGATAAATATATTTAAAATTTGTTGAGGTTTTTTATGTAACATAATAATAATCCAAAGTATTAAAACCAGATAGAAAGAAATAATTGCATAACGTTAGTATCAAATTGATAAAGCGGTTCAGTTCCGGCGGCAAAACTTGTTTGCCTTGCGTCACGAAAATCGTCGTAATTAAACTGTATGTGATCAAATTTAAAATTGATGGATGCTTTATCAATGCTACCACCTTCACTTTTCGCAAACTCATAACTAATACCAAAGCCAATGGTGTTATCCGTAAAGGTGCTGAGTTCTTTGTCACGACCAAGAAAGTTTTGCGCCTGGGAAAATGGAAATAAATCATTGTAGAAGTCTGCTTTGGTTTGAGAATAGGCACGGTAGTGAACTTCAGCTATCCAATCATTAGCAAAAGGATGGGTATAGCCAATTTCAAAGTTGTTGGCGTTAATACCCCAGGAGTCACTAAATGTTCTAAATTCAGCATGCAGAGCTGCACGATAGGGTAGAAAATAACGTGCTCTTACTGCGATAGCAGTACTGGTACGTGTATCAGGGTAAATTTCATCTTCCAGAAGGAATAAAGACGAATTATTCGGATCGATATAACGAACTTTTCGATAAGGATTGTTCAGAAAACCTGAGTCGTTAATTACTTCGAGAGCCATTTGTGTAACTAAGTTTTTTGTGAAGACTTGAGTTATACCTAGTTTGAAATTATCAGTTTTAGATTTTCTTGCAAATAAGGGCGACCCGGTTTTTCCTATGTCATTGCTACCATGCGCATATCCCATTGATATTGTGGTTAAGTCACCAAAGACATCCTGACTAATGCCAAATGAAAAAGTACCTGCACTAAAGTCATTTTCTTCACTGTCGGTGTAACCAAAGCTCATTAATGTTTTTTCATTGAGGTATTCAACTGTAAAAGCACTTTCAACACGCTCTTCTTCATAGCTGCTGGCACCGAGAATAACTTCAACATCAATAGAGGCTGAACTGATGGTATCGACATAATATTTAGCCGAGAGAGATACGTTATCGCTGACTGATTTTCTTACCAATACTGCTGGACCCGTTATATCTATGCCGCCACCTGAATAGGAATGAAAAAGCACATCGGCACGTTCTTCGGGTAGTACAGCCGCTTCACATGCAATACTGATTAATAAAAAGCCCAGTATTAAAAAGAGTGCTGATGGTTTAGTTACAACCACAACCACCTCCGGATCCACCTTCGGCACCACGGGCACCTTCACGCGCCTGATAGACATGATGCATATAACCTTGTGAAAGAGGATCTTTACTAAAACTCATAATGGGATCAGCAAGGTTCGCACGTTCATAAGGTTTTACCCATGGCTCTATACTACTGCATGCGGTTAAGCCAAGAATAAGTAACAGGCTAAGGGTTAGTTTGTATAACATTGTTATTCTTTATTCCCGAAGAAGTTTTTTTATTTGTTTTCTGTAGTCATTTTCATAACCGGCTTTATAGCCTTTATGAAGGAAGCGTTGATTACCATTTCTATCGATAAGAATAGTAGTTGGCATTGCGCTTACATTGTAAAGTTTGCTGGTTTTATTTGTGGTATCAAATAAAACAGGAAAACTGACTTTCACCTCTTTTAAATATTTTTTTGCCGCAGCTGAGTTTTCTTCAACGTTTACTCCGAGTAAAGTAAAACCTAATCGTTTATATTTTTTATAAATTTTTTCAAGAAGAGGCATTTCTTTACGACAGGGACCACACCATGATGCCCAAAAATTTAACATAACGACCTGACCACGAAGTTCTGATAGTTTAATATTTTTTCCAGAACGGCTTTTAAGGGTGAAGTTAGGTGCTTTAGCCGATAATTTTTCAGAAGCGGCATAGCTGGTAGAAACAGAAAATATTAAAGTAAATCCTATTACGATTAATGTTTTTAAAATATTGCCTTTCATTTTATACCTCGTACTGCGATAGTTAGAAAAATGCTGAAACGCCAATAGTTATTTCAAGATTGTTTGTTGTTGTGTTTTCCGCCAGAATATCGAGGTTGAAAATATGATCCCGGACATCAACATGCAGCGCCATCCAGTCATTGGCCAGTACGCGAAAACCTCCACCTATATTTAAGGTTAATCTATCGGAACCAGCAAAGGTAGTGACGCCCACGCCAGCAATAACATATAGTGCGCTATTAAAAGATGTATCGCTGGTTAAAAAAGATTCGCCTGGCAATAAGTTATATCCAATAGACACATCGTAATAAATTATATCGCGTTGCGATGAAGTTAATAATGGCAGACCACCGCTTAAGCGTTCGTAACTTGTTTGTCCTGCTTTAGAAGCTGCAAGTGTGGTTTCTACGAAAATATCTTCATTGATGTGATATGCGAATCTGGCACCAATGACAGCATTTGCACCAAAGTCTTCAACACTCAGAATACCGGCAAAAACAGTAACTTCAAAATCTTCAGTGTCTATTTTGCTTAATTCAACATCACGCCGTTCGATTTCAGGTTGAATCAATTGTTCAGATTGAATTTTTAGTGGGGATGTTTCTTCTTCTGCACAAACATTAGTAGATGACCAAAATGCCATCATAAAAATTGATGCGCTGATTGTATTTAGAAGAAAAAGGCGAAGCCGACTTGCCATGATGTTATTTCCTCATTTTTATTTCTACTTTGAAAGATAATATGTTTTTTTAAATCTGCTCGTATAAAAAACCGTCGTGTTAGATACATTTTGGCGCCGATACTGACATTTGCAAGAATATCAGTTTGGTCTTCAAGTGGCGACAATGTTGATTTTACTGAAGTTTTAATTATGCCTGTACCGAGGGAAAAGTAAGGAGATACCTTCCAGTCCGGGAAAGGTTGTTGTGTCAGGTTGATGCCCAATAACATTCGACTGGAAAAATCACCGATAATCTGAGCAAAGGATAATTCGGTTGAAATATTTTGTGTAAAGGCATAACTACCGGATAAAGTCATCATGGGTAAACCGCCGAATTGGCCACCGATCATACTTACTTCCCAATCATGCTCCAGATAGTTTTCACGGGTAAATTCTTTTATTTCAATTTTTTCATTATCAAGTGTTAATGTTTTTGCCAATTGTGAATTATGTACCCAACCTTCTTTTCCCCGATAATTTTGTATCAGGTACCAACTAGTACGTCGCTTAATTACCGTTATGGTTTCATCGCGTTCTATGACGTAAAAAATAGGGTAGCTAACATTGGGTCCTGTATGCATTTCAAGATAAGGATCGGCTACTTTTACTACTTGCGCAGGCTCATCTGCATAGGCTGCAGTTATGAGCATACTTTGTAATAAAACAAATAACAGGGTAAAAAGTCGCATAGATAACATCATTATCGATTTTATTTGTTAATAAAATCGACACATCTTTCCTTAAATTAGTAAATCCGTATTATTAATTATATTGTATTACTTTTAGTTCGTTGGTACAGCCGGATCTAATGGATTATTAAAATATTGTGCTCCCATATCCAGCCATTCCGCTATGAGTTTTAATTCTGATGGATTGAGCATCAAATTATGGTTTTGAGTGTCTGTTGGCTGAGTGGCATCGTTATTTAAATCCTCACCAGTCATTAATTCCATGAACACACTGCTACGCGCACCGGCAGTTGACATGCTTGGGTTTACTCCAGCATCAACATTCAATAACTCCTGATAGGAGGTAAGATGATTTGGCTCCAGATCAGAGGTACTGCTAGTTAAGTCAAGCTGACCGGCATTAACTGCATTTGCCGCGGTGTGACAGGTAACACATGAATTTGGAACGCGTGGTTCTTCCCATATAGGTTGAATGTGTTGAACATAATTAATCACGACCCGGCAATAGGCAAAACTGGTAATGGTAGTGTTGTAGCCATTAGCACAAGCTGTTGCTGTTGAATCGCCAGAAGTAAGGGGCGAGACAGGAATAGCGGTATAATCAATTGTAAAGCTCGGGTCAGCTGAACGGTTTGCAGCTACATCATCCGTCCAGACATCAGAATAAATTAAATCAGTACTGGGTTTCATATCTGCGCAGGGTATTGGATTTGTTGGTAAGCAACTTTGACGGGCACGGGTTTCAGCCATCGTTTCACCGATTTCTGCCCATAAAGAATCAAGTGAAAAAGGAAAACCAATGCCGGTGGTAGTTGCGCCCGGATTAAATGTTGACGTTGTATCAGGTCGGCCATGGGGTTTATTGCTGTCTTGATTTGCTGTGTCATGCACGTGGCAACCAATACACTCGAGTGTTTCGCCGGGTTTTACCTGAAACCAATACTGGTGGCGATTACTGATACGACGGCCATCCTTATCCAGTATACCGATTGTTAACGGTACGTTAGCAGGGACTTTAATTTTAACCGAGCCATCAGGTTCAATGGGCGCATAACCGACAATTTCACGCATACCTTGTAGTGTACTAATGCCATAGGCGCTGTTATCTAAAGGGACAATGATCGGATCAGGTATGCTGACACCTTTTGTTATACGGACAAAACGGGCAGGGCGTTGATCTGCTGTGGTATTTTTAGGATTTGCCATTTTTGTTGGTGTATCAATGGTGATTGGCATTCCGTCATTATCAAGTGTTGGCAAATTTGTGGCATACGCAGAGAAATTGTTATCAAAATCATAAACGCTGCGGATATGAAGCACACCAACACCATCAATTGCAAACCCCTCATTAATCTCTGGAGAAACACCAGGTGTTTTGTCAAAGATAATCGGCGGAGTTTCGGTGGCGTATGTAATAACAACTTCACTGAGCAGGGTATCGGCGGTAGCATTAAAAAGAGGAACCTGAGAGCTGTTTGGATCAACAAGTACAATACTAAAACTAGGCGGTGCCTCAGTGACGTTGATATCATTGAGTTGAGCTTGTGTTGCTAATGTACATGGAATTATGTTCGCAGTAGGATCGTTTGGATCAAACGGGATAGCAGGATCGATTAAAATCTGGCATGGGTTCCAGCTCATTAAATAACGATTTGTGCCATCCAGTATTGGGAATGCCGCGTTATAACGGCCGTTTAGTGACAAACCTGTTGCTGTTGTTATATTTTGGGTGAAAACGGTTTGTGCTGGGCCAGAAATCATGCCTTGCTGAGACCAAATGGGCTGAGTATTGTCGGCAAAATTTTTGCCATCAATTAAAATTATTGAACCACCGCCAAAAATGGTAACGAATGGTCGGAAAATAGTCATAATTTGACCATTTTCTACTTCTCGTGGTTTGTAAAAATGAAGATTAGCATTTGTGTGGCTATGTGCACCGTAATATAGTTGCACATCCGTACCATCCGGGTTCATGCTATATAAACTAATATCGTTTCGGCTGCCCATATTATTCCAGCGGCTAAACAATACACGACCACTCTCTCTTAGGACAATCGGATCAAGATCGTTACTCTCATTAAATGATACTTGTTTTATGGTGCTATCAGCATTCAGCACATGTAGTGAAAAAGCGAAATTGAGATGGTTTTCGTCAACAGAAGTAAAAGA
>JAUWUS010000045.1 GCA_030617815.1 Gammaproteobacteria bacterium | reverse complement strand
ACATCATCATGTGCATGACCAATAATCATTGGGCCCCATGAACCGACATAATCGATATATTGATTATCATCTTCATCATAAACATAAGAGCCTTTTGCGCGGTTAAAAAATACTGGATTGCCGCCGACACCTTTAAATGCTCGCACCGGTGAATTTACACCGCCGGGAATGTGTTTTTGAGCTGCAGCAAAAAGTTGGCTTGAACGGGACATAATATTTCCTTAATTAATTTTTTTGATAAAGTATTCGTGTAAAGATTTCATTATAAATCAGACAGCGGCTTTTGGTGAATTAAATAATTCAACAAATTGCTGTGTCGTATTTAAAACATCTTTTTGTGCAAAAATCCCATGAATAACAGCAAGCATATCTGCACCTTCTTTCAACAATAAAGGCGCAAACTCAGGTGTGATACCGCCAATGGCAACAACCGGGATAGTGATTAATTTATCTGCTTCGCGCAAAAGTGATAATTCGGCCTTGGGCGCAGAGGGCTTGGTGAGTGAATTAAAAAAACGACCAAAGGCAACATAATCTGCACCTTGAGCTTGTGCCACTTGCGCAAGTTCAATTTGATTATTACAGGTCACGCCAATAATTTTATTTTCACCTAATAACGTACGTGCCTGCTGGATGCGGGTATCTTTTTGTCCAAGGTGAACACCATCAGCATTTACTTTAATGGCGAGCTCAACATTGTCATTAATAATAAATAAAACATCGTTTTTTTTGCATAGCTCGGCGAGCGCATGAGCTTCATGCTCTTGCTGTTTGTGTGGCGCTGTTTTGTTGCGGTATTGCAGAATATTAATGCCACCTGAAATAGCTTGCTCTGTTTTGCTAACAAGATCGGTGCCCATCAGTTCGGGATCAGTTATCGCATAAAGTCCCTGTAATTTTTTATGCTTGTTATTCATCAGAATGTTGCCAGTAAAAGCGGTTCGGAATGAGTTGGCCTTTATCACTGATCTTAAAAGCATGTTTTAAACTATTCCAGCTATAGTCCTGTGCTTCATTCACAGCATTAAACGGATCTAATCCTTGTGCGATGAGTGCTGCGATAGCGGATGCCAGGGTACAACCTGAGCCATGATATTCATGCGGCAAACGATCCCAGCTAAATGTTTCAACATACTTGTCTTCGTTAAACCATAAGTTATTAACATGATCATTGCTTTCGTGTGCACCGGTTAAAAGTACTGCATCACAACCCAATGCCATTAATTCCAGGCCACAGTCTTTAAGCTCATTTTTATTACTGAGTTGACGTGCTTCCAGACTATTCGGCGTGAGAATTGTTGTAAAAGGTAAAAGCAGTTCCTGAATAGCCCCAAGCATATCACTTGTTGTTAAATCTGCTCCGCCTCCAGCAGCAAGAACAGGATCATAAATGACCGGTAAATCAGGGTTTTGTTTCAGGATAGCGTTAATAGATTCAATAATACCAAGTGACCCAACCATACCAATTTTAATTGCCTTTACCGGGACATCTTCCAGTAATTTATTGATTTGCTCAGTAAATAATTGCGGTTCTACCGGCTCAAAATAGCTGATATTTTGCGTGTTTTGCACTGTCAGCGCGGTAATGACCGGGACAGCGTGGCCACCCATGCTGGCAATACTTTCAATATCAGCCTGTATACCGGCGCCACCGGAAGGATCAAAGCCGGATAAACACAAAATAGTTGGAGGAGATTGCTGCATGATGATACGTTTTTCATTTATTGGTCTAAAATTTAGTGATTATTATAATCTAATGTTGCGATTATAAATGTACAAAATATTTAATAATAAATTTACAACTGTATTGCAAATGATTCTCATTTAGATTAATGTTGCTCTTTCTGGAAATACGTATAAATCTGTAATTGAGGTAACACTGTGAAAAATAGAATAATTTTACTGGCCGCTGCTATTCTGACAGCACCTACGGCAATGGCCGCAAGCCCACTGGAGTTTTATGGCATTGCTCATGTATCAATTGATAGCATTTCAGGGACGACTAAAGATTTGCAAGTTAAAAGCAGAAGTTCACGGCTAGGCATCAAAGGTGAAAAAACTTTTAAAGGTGATTTGCAAGGTTTTTATAAGTTTGAATTTCAATATGATATGGCGGATGACAATAACGGCGATGATTTTGTTAAGTCACGCAACATGTACGTCGGTATTAAAGATAATGATTTAGGTTCTTTATTAGCAGGCCGTCATGATACAGCAATGAAAAAAGCCATTGGCATTAAAATATTTTCAGACACTGTTGCTGAAATGACCTCGGTCATGGGTAAAGATGTGGGTTTATATAATCGGGCTAATAATATTATTTTTTATAAATCAAAGAAACTTGGTTCAATACAAATTTTAGCATCAGTATCAACGCTTGAAGATGCAACTAACAAAAATTTTGATGTGCAATCTATTGCTGTGACGTATAAAACTAAAAAATTATATATAGGCTTGGCAAATGAAACGGTTGATGCAGGACAAAAGGGAAGTCGACTTACCGTGGGATATACTTTCCCCTTGGGTAGTAAAGTTGGTGTTGGTTATGAAGATGGCAAGTATGATACAGGAGCAGATCATAAAGCCTATGTTGTTAACGGAATTTTAAAACTGTCTGACTTATATAAAATAAAAGCAACATACGGTAAACGTACCGCAGCAAAAGATGAAACAGCCTATGGAATAGGTCTAGTACGAGATTTAGGTGATAAGAGTGAATTATATGCAATTTATCATAGTAATAAAGATGATAATGGTGCCACACCAACAGATGTGCAAACATTGTCTCTTGGAATGATATACATCTTTTAGTTTTTGATCTGCAAATAAAAAAGGCAGCTTACGCTGCCTTTTTTATGTTATTTGATTTACTGGCAACTGACATTTAACTTTATAAATATTGTCCCTAAACATAGTCTGTGACTGGTTTATGCCAATGCCGGAGCGGGCTGGTTAATCTCACCGGATTTTCGTAACAATAATTCATTAATTGAATTACGTTATAAATGGGTGATTAATAAACGTAGCCGTATTGAAGCACGCATTCGTCAACGCGAAGATCTGGTTACGTTAACGTAACCGGGTTGATGATGATTTGTATGTTCGCTATACGTGGAAGTTCTAGATAAAAATTACCCGCATGGACGCATTAGGGCAGGACGCCCGTAAATACGAGCCCATGGAAGGGCGAAGGTGGAACAATGCTTTTAGTGGGAATTCAGTACTGGACTGCTTCCCATGCGAGGCTGTTCAGGTAAAACAATAAAAGCATGATCGTTTGCTACATGACAAATCATGCATTGTTTCTGCATATTTTCAAAAGCAGCACTAAATTGTTGCCAGTTTTTTTCTTTTAATGCTGCGGGAAATAAAGTAAATGCAGTTTGCATAAATTTAGTGGCTGTTTTCGCTCGCTTAGGTCGGGTAATCATTAGCATTTGAATCAAATCCTGCATTTCTTCGATTTGGTATTCAGCAAATTTCCATTTGCCTTGTTTAGCCGCCCAATAAAGGTTGCGATAGCGCTCTCCCATTTGCAGCATGATGACAGACGCCCCCGGCATCACCTGGATAAGATTATTAAGTTTATTGCTGGAGTCTGCTTTATGCCGCCAGTCTGATGCACTAACCGTTTGATTTAAAAAGAGTAAAAATAAGATGAAGAATAAGCTGGTTTTTTTCATTTTGATATTCCGTTTTAATTCAGGTTTTTCACAGCAGATGATTTACTGGGCGTTATATTGCTGGAAGCACTATAAATCAACCTCAATCTAAATGCAAATCATTATCATTTGAAGTTATTTCTATTATTAAAGTGGTAGGTTGGGTTAAGAAGCAATGATCTGATTTTTTAGAAAGGTTTAACACTCGCGAAAATAATAATGGCCACTAAAATCAATACTGGAATTTCATTAAACCAGCGGTAATAGACATGTGAGTGTTTATTGTTATCATTTTTAAAGTCGGCAACAAATTTTCCACATATTAGATGGTAAATGATTAAAACAACAATCAATGCTAATTTAATATGTAACCATAAGTCCTGCCCAAAACTTGCCCAGGCGTAATCGATTAACATGGCAACACCAAAACCAATAGTGAAAATAGCCCCAGGCGTCATGATCCCATAAAAAAGTTTACGTTCCATTATTTTAAAACGATCACGACTAATTTTATCTTCGGAAGTGGCGTGATAAACAAACAGACGCGGTAAATAAAATAAACCGGCAAACCACGTTACCATAAAAATTAAATGTAATGCTTTTAACCACATTGTTTAATTCCTCTTGAACCAAATTACGTAATTATTTTTTATTAAGTATAGACATTATTCTTTTTTTCCAAACGTCCATGTTCATTTCACCAATTTTCTTTTTAACAATTTTACCCTGGCTGTCAATCAAAAATGTTGTTGGCGTTAAACTGACATTGCCAAAAGCACGCACAGCTTCACCTTGTAAATCAAAGGCAATAATATAAGGTATTTTTTTATGCTTAACCATTTCCATCACATAGTCAGGTCGATCGTATGGCATGGCAATACCAATAACCTCCAGTCCTTTGGGGTGTAACTCATGATAGAGTTCAATCAGGTGAGGCATTTCTTTTATACAACCGGGGCAAGACGTTGCCCAAAAAGTAATTAAAACAGGTTTGCCTTTTAAGCTGGATAGTTTAAGTTTTTTCCCATCAATTAATTGCAGGGTAATATCAGGTGCTTGTTGAGCACCGGAAGGTGCCATCCATAAATAGGCAATGCTGCTAATTATAAGAATGGCAAAAAAAGTAATCAGGATGTCTTTGGTTTTCATGTTAAGTTTTTTTGTTGCTATCTGTATGGGTTGTTTTATATAAGTATGCGTCAGCCAGCGCCTGATAAATAGGGGTTGGACAAACAAGATGCGAAACAGCTTTTGCAATAAGGGCGGTTGCCATTAAAGGCATTAACATAGCTGAACTATCCGTCATTTCCATGACAATAACAAAAGCGGTGATGGGTGTTTGTACTACTCCGGTAAAATAACCCACCATGCCAAGCATGACGATAGCAGAAAAAGGAATGTCAGGCATAAACTGTGCGAGATCAGCGCCGAGCCCGGCACCAACAGAAAGCGAGGGAGCAAAAATACCGCCGGGTATGCCACTTAAGTAAGAGGCAATGGTTGCCAATATTTTATAAAAAGGAAAAGCGACAGAAACTTCGCCACCATCCACTAGGTTTTTTGCTTCAAGATAACCTGTGCCAAAGGTTTGACCGTCAGATAAAAAACCCAGCAAACTTAAAATGAGTCCACAGAAAAAAGCAATGCGTATTGGGTAAGCACTTAAATATGCTGCAATCTGACGCGTACCAAAAATTAAACTGCTACTGAATAAACCACCGAGTAAACCCCCTGCGACACCGCAGGCTAATACCGCAATCCATGCAGAAGACAGCGCGATACTTTCAGTTGAATGACCAAAGTAGGTGTATTCACCTAATACAGAAAGTGCAGTCACACCGGCAAGAACAACGGCAATCAATAATGTGCCACTTTTACGTTCTTCAAAAGAGCGACTCATTTCCTCAATGGCAAAAATAATACCGGCTAACGGTGTATTAAATGCTGCTGAAATTCCTGCTGCACCACCGGCAAGAATAAGAACACGGGTCATGTCCCGACTGCGTAAGTTGGGCATAAATTTACGCAGGGAATACATAATGGATGCACCAACATGAACGGTTGGGCCTTCGCGACCAATGGAAGCGCCACTGAGTAAACCAAGACAAGTGAGAAAAATTTTAGCAAAAGCCACTTTTAATGAAAGCACCTTTGAACGCATGATATGGCTAGACATCGATAAAGCGGCAATCGCTTGAGGAATACCACTCCCTTCACTGCCTTGAAAAAAACGACGAGTTAACCAGGCGATTAATGTTAATCCAAGTGGTGGTAGAGTATAGGCAATTATTGGATGTTCACGGTAAAGCTGATGATATAACTCATCAGAGTGACCGCTGGCTATAGCAAAAAATGCTGCGGTAAGACCAAGGGAAATGGCGCTGCCCCATAAGACCAAGCGGACTTTCCATTTGCTAACAGAGAGTAAACGTCTTTTGGTTCGGTGATAATGTCGCTTATACATAGTGCAGCTGATCTTAACATGAACGCTGGTATGGTAACGAGTGGGTTAATTACAGAAGACAAACGCGATGAGAACGATTACAAATAATGGATCTGTTGCACTTGATTCATCCTGCATTTGTACTTTGAAATGGGTAGTTGCGGCTAAGGTTTAAATCCGGATATACGACCAACCATTTTTCTGGCGTTTAACGATTTGGTTTATAGCGGATGAAACGACGTTGGTATTGGGTAATAAATTGAGTTTTTTACCTTGTGTACGTTGAATTCTTTTTAGTGTTTGTCCACAAACCAGCACGGCGAGGTTGTCATATTTTAGTTGCAGGTTTTGCAAACGTTTATTGTAACCTTTGCCGTTGTTGGTTACTAAAGCTAAACCTTCGCTATTGGCTAAAATCTCAAGTTCAAGTTTGCGTGAGGAGTTAGCATATTCCTCTAATAAGGCTTCGGCTTCATTGAGTGCAATATTTAATTTGTTTGGATTTGCAGTGCTGACATGCAGCATGAGTCTCCAGTGTTCAGCATTATTTGTTGTACCAGGGTTATGAGTAATTTTTGCAATATTAACAAGATTGCCTGAATTTATTGTTTGATGTGATACCCAGCCTGCAATCGTTCCAATCGCCAGAAAAAAGGACGCAGCAGCAAACCATTTAAATTTCACTGACCGGGTTAAATCACCGGTTGTTTTGTGACGCTCAGGCACTTCAATACTTTGGTACGACAGTTGTACTAGGTTATGTAATTTTTGTAATTTACATACACGCTGGCTAAGTTCGGCATCATGTCGCACAGCGTCAAGAATTTCTGCTTTTTCAACAGCATCGAGTTCATCATCGATGAACGCGTTTAAGTGTTCATCAGAGTATTGTTTTTTATTATGTATATTCATTTCACTCATTTTTATTTTTATACTCTTAAATTTATTTCACAACTCTTATATGTATATCCTGTGTGAGTACATTTTGTTCTTTAAGTTCTAATAATTGTTCAGCTAATGCTTTTCTGGCACGGTTTAAACGACTCATTACAGTACCTGTTGGTATATCTACAATCTCAGCCACTTCGGCATAAGAAAAACCTTCTAAATCAACAAGTGTTACTACTTGTCGTTGTCCTAAAGGTAAAGTGGCGATGGCTCGTTGAACTATATCGGTAATGTTTTGCTTTTCTTGAGTTAACTCCGGTGTATTGTCATCAGTAAAAACACAATCATCAATATTTGCCGTCGGTTTTTGCCTTCTTAAATAATCTCGCCAGCAGTTTGCCAAAATGGTAAATAGCCAACTGTTCATCTTCGCCATTTCACGTAATGAATTTGCATTACGCAGAGCTTTTATCACGGTGTCCTGAACCAGATCATCTGCGATATCAGCAGCATGGCACCATGAATAAGCAACGTTGTATAAACGTGGACGCATTTCTGCCAGCTGTTTTTTAAACGCTGGACTACGACACATAAAGTTTAACGGGTTCATTAAATACAACTCATAATAAAAAAATGAACATTACTATAACAGACGCAATAGCATTAAAAAATATTCCATCTTTCTTTAAATTATGTATGCACACTCTTAATAAGAGTTTCATAATATGCTTATATATAGCTTTATTTTAATCTTTTACTATTTTTAGGGAATAAATTTCTACTATGTTGCGTCTTACTTCTACGGACAGGTTCTTACGCTTAAAAAATGTAGAATGAGTCTAAATAATGAAGGCGAGATAAATCGTAATTAAAATTATCCTCGAGGGGGAAAACTAAAATGAAGTCAAAATTTATAAAGGCGTTTATGCTTTTAGCACTACTGGCATCACCGTTCATCGCTAATCAGGCTGTAGCAGCTAAAGCATTTGCTGATACTAAGGTTGTATTACAAATCAGTGATCCAAATCCGTTCAAACAAACATTAGTGCTTAATGTTGCAAGTAATCTTGTTAAAGCTTACGGACAAGATTCAGTAGACGTTGAGATCGTTGCTTTTGGTCCGGGTTTACGTTTGTTGTTCGCTGAAAATGCTAACAAAGGTCGTATCAGTTCTTTAGCCG
The DNA here is from genome assembly GCA_030617815.1 of Gammaproteobacteria bacterium. Classification (GTDB taxonomy): domain Bacteria; phylum Pseudomonadota; class Gammaproteobacteria; order UBA6429; family Thiohalophilaceae; genus JAGLTQ01. The sequence continues at coordinate 11,826 of JAUWUS010000045.1, read as the reverse complement.
GTGCCGGTGTTAAATTCAGTGCTTGTGCAAACACAACTCGTAACATGGGTAAAAAACTCGGTCATCCACCAGCACTTAATTCAAATGCAGTAACAGTAGATGCAGGCGTTGTTCGTATTATTGATTTAGTTAAAAAAGGTTATACTTTAGTTAAACCATAAAGGTTTAACGGTAAATTATGGTTAAACCATAAAAAGAGTTTCATAAAAAAGTATAGTTAAGCCTTAAATATAAAAATTAAAAATTTTTAGGGGAATTACAAAATGAAGAACTTTAAAAAAGTTGCGTTAATCGCAACATGCACAGCCATGTTAGGCGGTGCAGTGATGACAACAGCAAATGCCGCTAACTGGTTAATGCTGCAAGGTACTGAACGTGATGGCCAGGGTCCTCGCGCAAAAATATGGGGTTTTATTCAACCTGAATATCAATCAACCAGTGACACTAAAATAGCTGCAGGTCCATGGGCTGGACAAAAAGCGATTTTTAACCAAATGCGTCCGGATTTAAAAGCCGCTGAAGGCTTTAATGTCTTACGTGCTCGTATTGGTGTACGCGGTATCGCGATGCCATTAGACAGCAATGTGAACTATTTTTTGCTGGCTGAGTTTGGTAATAACGGTATTACCCGTCAAGGTAACGGTAATGTAAGAGTAACCGATGCAAGTGTGACGTTGAATCACGTTAAAGGCGCTCGTCTTCGTATTGGTACCTTTAAAACACCGGGTTCGGAAGAAGGTTTGCAAGCGATTCATGTATTTGATTACATCAATTTTACTGGCGCAACTAATGGCTTGTTACTGGAACGTTTCTTTAATGGTGATGGTTCGGGTACAACTGTTATTCCTGGTGCTCCACCTACATTTATTAATTCGGGTGATGCGAATCGTCCAAATGGTCCAGTGGGTGCTTTCCGTGACACAGGTATCCAGATCTTTGATACTTTTAAAAATGGTTCATGGGAACACAGTTATGCTGCGATGATTGGTAACGGTAATGGTATTACCCGTGGTGAAAATGACGATAACCAGGAAACGTATTTATACTGGTCTTCTGAACTCGTTTATGGTGGTAAAGGTGGACGTCGTGAGGGTCTGAAACTGTATGCCTGGAACCAAAAGGGTAAACGTACATTAACGACTGAAGGCGCGGGTGTGTATGATCGTGATCGTTCAGGTTTAGGTCTGACTTTCCGTAAAGGCAAACATCGTGCGGCATTTGAATATATTACTGCTGATGGCATGATTTTTAATGGCACAGATGGTGGTGCTGTCCCTGGTAGCCCAAGTACTGCTGGTGGTGGTGCTGTAACGGCTTCATTTAATGTGGCAACAACAGGTGAAGCAGACGGCATGTATGTTCACTACGGTTATGCGATTAACAATAACTGGGAAGTGGATGTTCGGTATGATGAATACAACCGTTTAACCAACAGCACAGCAGGTGAGCGTAAGTTTGAAACGGTAACGTTGGGTGCGCAGTACTTCTTTAACAAGAAGAGCCGTCTCATTGTTAACTATGAATTGCGTGATGCAGAAGCACCAAACTTACCAGCTGGAGCAAATCCTAACCTGATTTTAGCTGGCATGGATGATCGTCTTTCTTTACAAATATTAACCATTTTCTAAGTCGAATATGATTTAGTATTTGTACTAGAAAGTAATCAGTACGTTTAAAGCCCCGGCCATTTGGTCGGGGCTTTTTCTTTTGTATCAGGCGTTTATCCTTTATCATTACCCTTTTATTAACATCAATATAAGGCACGGGACATGATCAAGGTCGGCATCGTAGGTGGAACAGGGTATACAGGCGTGGAATTACTCCGTTTGTTAGCCGCACATCCTGAAGTTGAAATTCAGGCCATCACCTCGCGCTCTGAAAAAGGTCTGCCTGTTGCGGATATGTACCCTAATTTACGGGGTCATCTGGATTTGGCTTTTTCTGAACCCGATATGGCAGTGTTAAAAAAATGTGATGTGGTCTTTTTTGCCACGCCGAACGGCATTGCTATGACCATGGCCAGAGAGCTTGTTGATGCAGGCGTTAAGGTTATTGATCTCGCGGCAGATTTCAGAATTAAAGATATCAAAGAATGGTCAAAATGGTATGGCATGGAACACGCGTGCCCGGAATTGGTTGAAAAAGCGGTCTATGGTTTACCCGAAGTGAATCGGGCAGAAATTAAAAAAGCTCAGTTGATTGCTAATCCCGGTTGTTATCCCACCGCGGTACAACTTGGCTTTTTACCGTTAATTGAAAATGGCTTGATTGACACCGATAATCTGATCGCCGATGCCAAGTCGGGAGTGAGTGGTGCCGGTAGAACAGCGGCGGTGGCGACGTTACAAGCTGAAAGCAGTGAAAATTTTAAAGCGTATGCTGTGGCCGGGCATCGGCATTTACCCGAAATTAAACAAGGGCTGGCACTCGCAAATAACTCGGAAGTAGGACTGACCTTTGTGCCGCATTTAGTGCCGATGATTCGGGGCATTCATGCGACCTGTTATGCGACCTTAAAAGATAAAAAGAAAAATACAGCAGCACAACTGCAAGCCCTTTATGAAAAACAGTATGCGGATGAAGTTTTTGTGGATGTTTTGCCGGCCGGTAGTTTTCCTGAAACGCGCAGCGTGAAAGGGGCAAATCATTGCCGCATGGCGATCCATGTGCCGCAAGAGGGAAATACGGTGGTAATTCTTTCTGTAATTGATAACTTGGTCAAAGGTGCGGCAGGGCAAGCGGTGCAAAATATGAATATAATGTTTGCTTTAAATGAAGATGCCGGTTTAACGGCAATTGCACTGGTACCTTAATGAATTTAATTGTAAGAGCGCATCAACCCTGGAAAAGTAAATTTGTTTGGGCTGTTGTTTTTCTGGTCCTATTAATTGGTGGCTGGACGTTATTTGATTACGGACGTTTTTTCGCAGGGTATGACAGTCGGGATGCGGGTAATGAAATTGACGCCTTGTTACAGACTCAGGATCATCTGGAAAAAAGAGTAGAAGGTTTGCGTGAAGAAAAAGCAGTGCTTGAGCGTGCCGCACAAATTGAACGTAAAGCCTACAATGAACTGGATACGACATTAAAGATATTGCAGGCTGAAATTCTTGAGCATAAAGAAGAGCTGGCTTTTTATCGAGGTATTGTCTCACCCAAGGATTCAAGCTCCGGTTTGTATTTGCAAAACTTCAGCTTGTTGCAAAATGGGGATACACAGAGTTTTCGCTATAAAGTGGTTTTGACCCAGGTGCTGAAAAATAGCCGGCTGATAAGCGGCAAAGTGAAATTGCAGTTTGATGGTCTGCTGCGTGGTGAATCTAAAGTTTTTCAACTTAGAGCCGTTACAGCAAAAAAGGTTAGAGATTTGAACTACCGATTCAAGTACTTTCAGAATGTTGAAGGTGTAGTCGAGTTTCCTGAAGGATTCTCATTGTTGCGGGTAAAAGTACAAATATTACCGCGTGGCAAACAGCGTGATATGATCGAAAAAACCATTAAATGGACATTTGAGGAGAAATAAACCCATGTGGGGACAGAATAAGAAACCAAAACAAACGGCACACATTGATTCCCTGATTGGGCAAAACACAGAGGTTCATGGTGATGTTATTTTTAGCGGTGGCTTGCATATTGACGGCGTGGTTAAAGGCAGCGTAATTGCTCAAAAAGGTGAGGATTCAGTATTAACATTAAGTGAACGCGGAACCATCGAAGGTGAGGTAAAAGTACCGAATGTGGTGGTAAATGGTTCAGTTATTGGTGATGTGCACGCAACGGGGCATGTTGAGCTGGCAACACATGCACGGATACATGGAAACGTCTATTATAGTCTTATAGAAATGGCGATGGGCGCAGAAGTAAATGGTAAACTGATGCATCAGGTAGAAAACAAAGCGCCTCTTCCTGCAATGGTTGAAGAAAAGAGCGAAGAAGTGAGTGAAGAAGAGTAGCGCCTAATCTTGATTATTTTACTGGGTTATTAGATAATAAACAGTTCAGATTATTGGTTAAATTGATTTATTTAGGAGTAATGGCCATGGGTAGTACAGCAGCAGTAACAGAAAGCGGCATGGTTTTTACCGATAGCGCAGCGAACAAGGTAAAACAACTTATTGCCGAAGAAGGCAATCCTAACTTAAAACTACGTGTTTTTGTCACGGGTGGCGGTTGTTCAGGTTTTCAATACGGTTTTACTTTTGATGAAGAAATTCAGGAAGGCGATACCACGGTTGAGAATGATGGTGTCACGGTTGTTGTTGACCCTATGAGTTACCAGTATCTTGAGGGTGCTGAAGTTGATTATAAAGATAGCCTGGAAGGTTCAATGTTTGTGATTAATAACCCCAATGCCACTACAACCTGTGGTTGCGGTTCTTCCTTTTCTATATAAGAATCCCCTATACTGTTCAGCAAGGTGGTTAGCCAGAGCTAACCACCTTTTTTATTAGTATTATTTTAGTCAGATCTTTTATGAACTTGTCAGTGATGACAGGTTCAAATGTTTTGCTATATCGTTAATGTTGTTTAATGGAGCCAGCAATGAGTGAATATCTTCCCGGTTTAGCCGGCGTACCTGCAACCAAGTCCAATATTTCTGATATTGATGGAGAGAAAGGTATTCTTGCGTATCGTGGTTATCCCATTGAGCAGCTTGCTGCCGAAAGTAGTTTTGAAGAAACAGCTTTACTGTTGCTGGATGGCCGTTTACCCACAGCAAGTGAATTAGCTGAATTCGATCAACAGTTAAAAGATAATCGTCATGTCAAATATCATATTCGGGATTTGATGAAGACCTTGCCTGAAAGTGGTCACCCGATGGACATGTTACAAACAGCGGTTGCAAGTCTGGGTATGTTTTATTCTGGTAATGAGTGCCTGACCGGTGGCGATGAATGCCGTGATTTAAATTACATTCACAACATGACGGTTAAAATGTTATCTCGCATGGCAACACTGGTTGCGATGTGGCAACACGTTCGTAATGGTTACGACCCGGTCGAACCGCGAGATGATTTATCCTATGCAGAAAATTTTCTGTATATGCTCACACGCAAAGAACCTGATCCCATATTAGCGCGTATCATGGATGTGTGTTTAATTTTACATGCCGAACATACTATTAACGCTTCAACTTTCTCTGTTTTAGTAAATGCATCTACCTTAGCCAGCCCCTTTAATGTTATTGCTGCGGCTATTGGTGCCTTATCAGGTCCGTTACATGGTGGAGCTAATCAAAAAGTATTAGAAATGCTCGAAGAAATTGGTACCCCGGATAAAGCAGAAGCCTATATTGATGAGAGATTAAAAAATAAAAAAGTCATCTGGGGTATGGGGCACCGTGAATACAAAACAAAAGATCCTCGTGCGACTATCCTGGAAAAACTTGTTGATGAGTTTATTGAATCACGTGGTGGCGATATTAATCCCATGTTTGAAACGGCTAAAGCAGTTGAACGCGTCTGTGAAGATCGTTTAGCGAAAAAAGGTGTTTATCCCAATGTCGATTTTTACTCCGGTATTCTTTACCAGGAAATGGGTATCACCTCTGATCAGTTTACTGCAATTTTTGCAATCTCGCGTACCGCAGGCTGGTTAGCGCACTGGCGTGAACAATTAAAAGATAATCGAATTTTTCGTCCGACTCAGGTTTATACCGGTGAGCCGGTACGGAAGTATGTTCATATTAAGGATCGGTAGTTTTTTATTGTTCGTCATTCCCGCGTAGGCGGGAATCTATATATATTTATGTCCGGTTTCGGCCGGACAGCCGAGTTGTGGTTGACCGACAGCAAGTTACTTTTTCTTGCTTGTCCAAGCAAAAGTAACCAAAAAGAAAGACACCCAAAGACTTGTTGGGATTTCCAATCCCAATTCCCTCGCATCAAAATAAAAACAGGCACTCGCGAACTCGGGCGATGCTCCGCATTATTTCGCCCTCAAACAAACGCTCGCTATGATCCTGTTTTTATTTCGATGCTTGGCGGCGTCTAATGGGAATTATTCAATAAGATGTATTTGTGGTAGATTAGAATTAATTCACGTTATAAATAGCATTACATGAAAAAAGGTGAATATAGCATTGAATAGGCAAACAACAGCCGATCTTGCAAAAGCAGTACTTGAACATTTCAAGCAGTCGCAAGTTATATTGCCGGATGTGCAGGTAGTTGAGGCCCTCTTTGAAAATCTGTTTTACTCTAGCCTTCATACGGAAGAAGGGCAACCTATAGTATTGCATGCTGTACTTATCGATCCCGCTAACCCGGATCCGACACCACCGGGGCGTATCGTTAAAGACAGCTGGAATTATATTAGCCTAGCAGAACCAGTTGCTTTCGAGCCAACGAGCATCACCAAAATTGCCATGGCTTCTGATCCGAAATCTTCATCTCTTGCAGTTTATCCTGACAAAGAAAATAAGCTCTGGATTTGGGGGCTCATTGATCAACAACACTGCGTTCATAGATATTTAACTCATGAAGTTGAAAGCGGAGCTAGAAGGCCTGGTATCATTGAAGTTTCAATACTCGGGCCAGGTATTCTGTCGGTATCCGAAAATTACGTCAAAATTGCAGAATTGCAAGTTGATAAACTCATCGGGCCACAACTTGACGTGTTCAGTAAAGGAATAATTCACGCAAAGCTGCGTTTCGGTATCAATCCTTTTCTTAACAGCGTTCGTGCACAAGTTCCACCAGAAATCTATATGGATCGTGACCACTGGGATAACTCGCTAACTTACTACTGGATTAAAGCAATTCAGAGGCTAGTAATTCGAATTAGTGGTTTTCATCATGGTGGTGCGCTTTTAATTACACCCGAAAAAAATCTTGATAGCCTCTCTATTACTTATCCTATCCAATATAAACGGATTCGCGGTGCGCTGGAATCCCTTTCAGTAATGCGGATACTCGCCACTAACGCATCAGATAACATTAACGATATTTACGAAGAAAAAGGAAGCATGATTCCCTACGACCAGTACCTTGAAGAGTCAGTAAACAACACAGACACAAGAGGAGCGAAAAGCGAACTGGATGGTGCCTTATGGTTTACTTCTGTGCTTTCTAGAGTCGATGGGCTTGTCGTATTATCTCCAAAGCTTGATGTTCTAGGGTTCGGTGCAGAAATCATCGCCAAGGAGCAACCTGATAAAGTCTGGGTTGCATCGGATTGTGATGGAAACAAACTTACTCCATTTGATTGGAAGCAATTTGGAACTCGTCATCGGTCGATGATGCGTTATTGTGCAAGCATACCTGAAAGCATAGGCATTGTTGTTTCACAAGACGGAGCGATTAGAGTAATGACAATGATCGAATCAAGACTAGTGATATGGAAAAACCCTCTGCTTAATTCCCTGTCAGACGCAGCCGAGCATCGAAAGTAAAACAGGATCATAGCGAGCGTTTGTTTGAGCACGAGTAAGTGCGGAGCACCGTGCGAGTTCGCGAGTGCCTGTTTTACTTTTGATGCGAGGGGATTTGAATTGGAAATTCAAACAAGTCTTCGGGTGTCTTTTTCTTTGGTACCTTTCTTTTGGACGAGCAAAAGAAAGATACTTGCTGTCGGTCAATCACCGACGCGGCCGTCCGGCCAAGACCGGACATAACAAATCACTGCTTCCAATACTTATACCCATCCATCTGCAAACGAATAACCTCAGGCGCACCGGCTGGCACATATTCAACTTCTAACGGAAAATCATTTTCCGTTAAATTCCACGCATTCATGCTTATTCTGCAAGCTTTAAAAATAACTCCACGGTTTGCTAGTTTAGTGAGTAGTTGACTCGTACCTTTGTTGTTCGCAGTTAAGGCTTGTATACCTTCTTCATAAGCAATTACAGTGAATTTAATTTTATCCTCACCGATTTCGCTTAGGGTTTTATCGAGTTGTAAAAATGCTCGACGGTGACCATAGTTATCACTGTTACGAGTGAGTTGAACTACGAATTCGATTGGTTTTTCAGCGGCATAACTTGTAATTAAAAAGGCCTGGGATAGAAAAAGACTAACCATTAGCATTAATTTTTTCATTTTAGAGATTCTCCTGTAAAAGGGAGTAGATAAAACTAAGATTAAACTTAAAAGAAAAAGTTCAGTTAAGCAGAGAAAATTCCGCCTAAAATAACCGAATGACTCGCACCCGTAACATCTGGCAAATTTCCAACCTTATGATTCATAGTTCGTTTCGCTAACCAGGCAAACGCAGTCGCTTCTATATAATCTGGGTCGAGTCCGTATTTTGCTGAGCTGTTGATTTCAATATTTGGTAGAAGCTGTTTGAATTGTTGTAGTAAAAAATCATTGTGTACACCACCACCACAAATAATGATTTCTTCGGCTTCACTCGCATATTGGTTAACAGCATCTTTTATTGTTGTTGCAGTAAAAGCCGCTAAGGTTGCTTGTACATCTTCTGCAGCAAGAAAAAGAAATGCAGAAAGTTTTTTCGTTAACCAGGCGGGGTTAAAATATTCTGTGCCGGTACTTTTAGGTGGCTTGAGGTTAAAATAATCATCATTGAGTAATTCTTTAAGAAAGTCTTCATTTACTGTTCCACTTTCAGCCCATTTGCCGTTTTCATCGTAACTTTTATTTTTTTGTTGCTGTATCCAATGGTTCATTAATGTATTTGCGGTGCCAGTATCAAAACCGGTTGCGGCTTTGCTTTTATCGGCAGGTAATAACGTTATGTTGGCAATGCCGCCTAAGTTTAAAATGACTCGGTTCTTTTTGCTGTCGCGAAAAATTTGTTGATGAAAAGCGGGTACAAGTGGCGCGCCTTGTCCTCCGGCAGCCATGTCACGGCGGCGAAAATCTGCAACGGTAGTAATGCCGGTGACTTCGGCAATGATATTTGGATCTGCAATTTGTAAAGTTGTTGCATGTTCTGCAGTGGGTAAGTGCCGAATGGTTTGGCCGTGAGAACCAATAGCAACAATATCTTGTTTTTTTATTTTGGCTTTAGCTAATAATTGTTTAACCGCTTCAGCAAAACTATTACCAAGTTGAACATCAAGCGCCATTAAGCGGCTGATTTCATTTGTTGTTGGGTTAATTAAAGATTTAATTTCATTTATTAAGTCGGATGAAAAAGGCGAGCAAATAGCTTTGACTACGGTCGCTTGTTTATTTTCAAAACGAACAAGAGCGGCATCGATACCGTCCAGACTGGTGCCGGATATTAGACCAATATAGAGATCATCTGCCATAAGCGATTGACTCGTGTTGCGAATGAGTGAATTTGATTATTCTTCGTTTAAAGCGATTTGTGTTGGTTTGTGCGTATTAAGTTGTGCAAGTAATCGTTCGGCATGCACTAAAAAATCATCTTTAAACGCAGACTTTATAGGAGCTGCATTGGGTAATTTAACGGTAAGTGGGTTGCGGTGCGAGCCATTAACACGGAATTCATAATGCAAGTGCGGCCCGGTGGCACGACCACTGCTGCCAACAAAACCAATGGTTTGACCTTGTTTGACATATTTGCCAACGCGCATGCCTCGTTTAAAACCATTCATGTGGGCATACAGGGTTTGGTAGCGACTACCATGTTGCACGATAACAACACGGCCATAACCACCCTTACGTCCTTTAAATATAATTTTGCCATCGCCGGATGATTGAATGGGTGTACCTCTGCGTGCAGCGTAATCAACACCTTTGTGTAAACGCATACGATTTAGTACGGGGTGTTTACGTTTACCAAAACGTGAACTGATGCGACGGAAATCAACCGGAGAGCGCAGAAAAGTTTTGCGCATGGATAAACCTTTTGGTGTGTAATAACTGGTGCGCCCTGATTGATCAGTAAAACGGATGGCTTTAAAGCTCTTACCCCGGCTAGTAAATTCAGCTGCGAGGATAGTGCCTGTTTGATATTTTTTTCCATCAATAAATTGTTCTTCATAAAGAATAGAAAAATGATCGCCTTGTCGAATATCCAAAGCAAAATCAATATCCCAACCAAACAGACCAGCCATTTCCATAACTAAGGCATCGGATAAACCTGCTTGTTTTCCAGCTTCAAATAATGAACTTTGAATTCGACCTTCAGAAAAGTTAACTCGTTTTTCAATAGATTTGTTGTTGATCTCAATAGTGAAATCATCCTCAATTCGAGCCACATTAATTGTTTGCAAATGATTAATTTGATATGCCAGGGAATGAATCTGTCCCTGATCATTGCTTTCTATTAAGAGGGTATGACCGAGCTGTAAATTGAGTAAGGCTTTTGCAGCAGATCCTGTTTTCATAATGCGGTAAAGATCTTGATGACTAAAATGGTGTTTTCTAAAAATGCTAGAGAGTGAATGGCCTGACTTAATTTTTACTGTTGTTTGCTTTAACGTGGCAAGTGGCTGTATTTGTTGTTCTGGTTCCTGATCTTGCTCCGTTGCTTCATTGGCTTGAAGTACATGAGAAACGTTTTTTATGTTGTTTGCACTAGATGTTATTGAAGCATGAATTTGGCTTAATGCTTGTTCATTGAGTTTAATTAATTGAACTGGATGTACATTTCGGGTTGCTTCTACATCATTTGAGAAAAAACTGGCCACGGTGGCGATGAACATAATGGATGCTAATATGATAACTGCATGCAGCCGAGTAAAGGGCGGACGTTTTTTAGGGGCCGGTGTTTGCCCCATAAACTTATAGTCTCGTGTTAAGAAAGAGTTGTAATTCACGGATTTTATTCAACTTTTAGTTATTTCTTGTAAAGATAGCCTGAATCGCTACTTGGGGTCAAATACTAATCGTTATTATTATTGTATTTGAAGGGCATGATTCACAGCTTAGGTTTTTAATTTTGCAGATGTTACAGCATATTTTGGCTAAAGATTCATATTGGGCAATATGGTAATCTACGCGGCTCATTAAGGGCAAATGAGCCTTAATTTACAGGTTTGACAGGAAAATAATAAAACATGACATCATTAGAAGACAGTTTGGCGCTAATTAAACGCGGTACTGATGAGATTTTAGTAGAGGCGGAACTGGTTGAAAAGTTGAAGAAAAACAAGCCTTTAAGGATTAAGGCGGGTTTTGATCCGACTGCACCTGATCTGCATTTGGGCCACACTGTGCTTATTAATAAACTCCGCCAGTTTCAGGATTTGGGGCATGAGGTCTTGTTTTTGATTGGTGATTTTACTGGCATGATTGGCGATCCAACCGGTAAAAGTGCGACCCGCCCAGCTTTAACCCGGGATGATGTGATTGAAAATGCGCGTTCTTACGAGCAGCAGATTTTCAAAATTCTGGATCCGACAAAAACTCTGGTGATGTTTAATTCCAGCTGGATGAACGCAATGAGCCCTGCTGATTTGATTCAATTAGCCGCCAAGCATACGGTTGCCCGTATGCTGGAGCGTGATGATTTTAGTAAGCGCTATAAAAATGGCCAGCCTATTGCGATCCATGAGTTTTTATATCCTTTGATTCAGGGGTATGACTCGGTAGCAATGAAAGCGGACGTGGAGTTAGGCGGCACCGATCAGAAATTTAATCTTTTGGTCGGGCGCGAGCTACAGAAGCATTATGGGCAAGATCCGCAGGTTGTTATTACTATGCCGATTTTAGAAGGACTGGACGGCGTACAAAAAATGTCCAAGTCTTTGAACAACTATATAGGTATAGATGATGCGCCAGATGATATGTTTGGCAAAATCATGTCCATTTCCGATGAATTGATGTGGCGCTACTTTGAACTGTTGAGTTTTTTGCCAGAAGAAGATATTGAAAAATTCAAACAGGATATTGAAGAAGGCATTAATCCTCGGGATATTAAGTTTGTTCTGGGCGAGGAAATTGTCGC
>JAUWUS010000037.1 GCA_030617815.1 Gammaproteobacteria bacterium | reverse complement strand
GCTTAGTGGTCTCTGGAATTTTAGAAGATGATAAAGAACATAACATCATGTTAAAACTACCTAAGGACATGACCAACTCCAAGCAGCGTTTAATTAATGTTATCGTTAGCGTAGTGAATGACAAAGTTATACGTCTAAAAGATGTGGCAACTTTAAAGCTACAACAGACCCCTTCACGTATAAAACGCGATAATCAACGCCGTGTAGTAGAAATTAGCGCATCGATCAATCCAGACTCATCACTTTCTGAAATAGAAAACAAGGTTAACCAACAACTTGAAACGTTTGATATACCCAGTGGTTACACGATTTTTGAAAGCGAGACCTTTGCTGCGAAACACGAAAGCCAAATTAAAACCTTCATCCTGGTAGGTTTAGCCCTCTTTCTTGTTTTCGTTGTCATGGCCATTCAATACGAGTCTTTAGTTAATCCGTTTGTTATTTTACTCGGCATCCCTTTCATGTTTATCGGCACAACCATAGGGCTCTTACTATTCGGGCTCACTGTAACAATGCCTGTCTGGTTAGGCATTATTATGTTGTCTGGTATCGTCGTCAACAATGCCATTGTTCTGGTTGAACAAATTGAACACGCCCGTGTAAAACTAAAAAATGAAAACAACAACAGCATTCATGATGCGATCAAACTCGCCGCAAACCTGAGATTCCGACCAATATTAATGACCACCTTAACCACAGTAATCGGTATGTTGCCATTAGCGATAGGTTTAGGTGAAGGTTCAGAAATGCTACAACCCTTGGCCATCGTTATTGTATTTGGTTTAAGTTTTTCTATTTTAGTGAGTTTAGTGCTGATTCCTATTATTTATGATGCAATACACCAACGGCTGAAAACTTAATAAACAAATTATAATATTAAGGAAATATTAGTAAACATTAATATACGGCTCCTTTTACCCATTAAATATAGCAATAGGTAGTCTTAAAAGTGATATATTAAGACCAATAGGTAGTCTAAGAAGGCATCATATCAACTAGTTAGGTTTATAATAATGAATAGCAAACTATGTCCAAATTGTGGTGAAACAATCAAATTCAATGATTTCTACACAGCAATTTCTTCATTTAAATCTACTTTTAAATGTAAAAAATGCTCTCATGCTCTAAAAAAAGATTTCTCATACTACAGTGGCTTAGTTACACTTTCGTTCTTAGTTATATATCTTCCTCTTTCAGTTGTTTTAGGCTTTAGTAGATATGCAACTTCTTCTAGCAGCATCGTAATACAAAACATATTTAATGTAAGTGCAGAAAATGCTTTTTTTGTAGCATTTGCAATAATACTTAGTATCTTTGTAATTAGCTTTATCGTATTAAAACTCATATTTAGAAGGTTGAAATTTGAATAAACAACCTAACAAGGCACTCCAGTTGATTCACAAAAGCGGCGCTTTGCTTGCTTTTGTTCTCAACTGAGCTTAATCGTTATGTGTCTTTAATGTCATAGAAAATAAATATAATAAAATGAACCTAAAATACCAAAATGGAAAGTGTGCAGGAAAGAGAAATGTTTTTTGTCTAAAAGGCATTATCATTTATGGTGCGGTTTCAATAATATACCCATACTTGTTGTTAGCTCTACCAATCGCATACCTCATACAATTAACTATCCCAAAAATACTACAAAAAGAAAAAATGTGGGAATGTGAATTAATTTTTATATTTACTTCATTTATACTTTTAATTCTAATAATGAGTTTGAATCATATGAATATGGTTTAAAAATACGCAATGAAACAAACACATAACAAGGCACTCCAGTTGATTCACAAAAGTGGCGCTCCTATCGTCGCCCCACTTTTGCTTTCAACTGAGCTTAATCGTTAGAAGGTAAAACAATGAGTAATATCCAAATCATTGCAATTATAATTAGACTTTTTTCTATCTCATTATTTGTAATAACACTTAATGCTTTGCCTCAGTTTATTTCACCACTAAGGTATAACGTCAATATACTTACCTATATACACGCCGCTGTATTATTATCTGGGTTTATAATTTCCATTTTAATATGGATTTTCCCTCAAACAATTGCAAAAAAAATATTACCTAATGAAAACGAAGTAACTGAAGTAAAATGGAATAATGATAGTATAGCTTCAACCGGCATAGTTGTTTTAGGCATATTCTTCTTATATAGAGCTATAAGCGATTTTTCGTATTGGTTTGTTTTTATGCTTTATGCAATTGGAAATAATGCTCCAGTAAAAATTGAACCGCTTGATAAAATTTCAATTTACGTAACTATAATTGAATTTGCTTTATCAATTTATCTTATATTAGGCTCACGTGGCATCACTAATCTAATTATGAAATTTAGAGGTAGGTTACAATAAAACCTTCTAACAAGAAAATTAAGCTGTTCGCAGGCTCACTCGGACTTTCAAAAGCGGCGTTTCACTTGCTTTTAAAAGCCCCTTATCTTAATCGTTAGGTGTCATACAGAAATGACAAAAGCATCTCTAAATCAATATAAAGGCTCTCTATCTCCTGAAAAATTTGTTGAAGGGATAAATGCATCTACAGAAAATGCAAGACGCTTATTTGAGGATGCTGAAATTCTTCTAAATCAATCTCGATATGCAAGTGCAACTAGTCTGGCTATTTTATCTATTGAAGAATCTGGTAAACAATCAATTCTCCGTGAAATGTCTTTGTGGACTGATGCTAAGGACTTGAAAGCTATATGGCGTAAGTATAGATCTCACACAGAGAAAAATATCGCATGGATTCTTCCTGATCTGGCTAAGAAGGGGGCTAATAAAATGTCAGATCTCAGAGAAATATTTAATTCTAATTCTGAACATCCGCAAATATTAGACCAGCTAAAACAAATAAGCTTCTACACAGACTGTCTAGGAAATAGAAACTGGTCAATCCCAAATAACGTAATTGATGAATCTTTAGCAAAATCTCTTGTGAAAACGGCTCAAATACTGATTTCAAAAAGAAAAATAACTGTTAAAGAAATAGAGCTGTGGCAAAAACATTTGGCCCCTATCTGGAAAAGTGTTGTTGAAAGTCTAAAACCTCAAGATATTGATAATTTACAACAAGCTGTAGAATGCTTTGAAAAAGAGATGCATGATTCAGGAATAAAAATTGACATTGATGAACAACTATCAGATTTTATAAAGAATCAGAAGGCGGAAATAAATCCACCTAACAAATCACTCAACGAGGACGCGCATTAAAATGCGCGCCTGTTAGCTCAGACGTTATAAGGAAAAATAAAATTAAAACGAGGAATATAATTACATTTATATTAGTAATAAGTTTAGCTGCATCGTTATATTACAATTTTATGCAGTATATAAGCGCGCATATAAATAGTGTTAGCCATTCTATTACAAAAGAAATAGCCGAAGGGTACGCAAATGAACGGGATATAATTATAAAATTAATTCCTGAAATAAAACCAAAAATAACACAAGCCGAATTAATTAAATTAATAAAAATAAAATACCCAAATGAACCAGTTAACGTATTAGAAGACCAAATTCAATGGAGGTTATTCCATTTTAGTTTCAATAAAAATAATGTACTCTCTAAAGTATGGCTAGGTTCATAAATGCCTTATAAAGAACAATAGGGGTCAGAGAGCAATTGTTTCTAATATATATCATCTCTAATATTAGGGTTAATTGCTCTCTGACCCTGATTAATTTAAAGCTCAATATTGCCCTCCCCCCTTTACAAATCATTTAGAACCTATAAAAACCCTCTGTAATTTACAATTTTATGAAAACGTGAGATATTTTGAAAAGACAAGTATATTATTGTACCTAATAAGGTACTTTTACAGAGCTCATTTTAGTCCCCCGATTAACTCTGGGAAGCCACTTATGCAAAACGTTATGCCATTGCTTAAAACCTCAGAGCAAAGCATAAAACCTTAATTAACTGAGGTAATTTTGAAAAGGTGTACTCTATGAAAAATAAATTTATTACGATAGCAATAGCTCTAATCATTTTTGTTCCAAACCTTGTCAATGCAGAACAAGCAAAGGGACTAAATATACTAATAAATTCTGCTAATGCACAGACACAAGCAATGGCGATGGTTATATCTCTGATGAGCGTTAAACAACACAAAAAAGAGGTAAATATAGTTTTATGTGGCGCTGCTGGGGATTTGGCTGACAAAAATATTAAAGGTGTGCCAATAAAAAGACCTAATGGAAAGTCTCCATCAGCAAAGCAACATCTAAAAATGTTAATTAAACTGGGAGCAAGTGTTAAAGTTTGTCCGTTGTATTTGCCAAATTCTGGAAAAGATAAATCAATACTATTGGATGGGATTACTATTGCAAAGCCACCTATTGTTGCAGAACAACTTTTAAACAGTGATTATAAAAATATAGCTTTCTAATTACAGTTTTAATAAAACAAATTAAATAGTGTCAGAACACAGGTTTCGCTAATATTAGAATCAACAGTGTTCTAGAAGCTGTGGGTCAAGTCTTACAATTTGCATAGTTGAAAACAAGTGCAGAAATAAAATGTAATTTGTAAGGCTTGACCCTGACGGCTGGTGCTGACGGTAAGAGCAACATAAAATAACTGGGGTCAGAACACGGATATTACTAATATAGATATTATTAAAAATATTTAACTTTATTTTATATTGCAAACACTGCGTTGGCCTGAAGACCAACCTACAGTTTATTAATCTTTCTTTACGTCCTCTGCGTCTCTGCGGTGAAATCTTTTGACTTTATTGCTCAATCCCTTCCGGCACAAACCAGTTCAACTTATCGTGTAACTTCACAACTTCACCCACAATAATCAATGTCGGTGCTTTGACATTATTTTTTTCAACAATCTCATGCAGTGTCGTTAAGTCACCAATGTGAACTCTTTGTTCCTGAGTTGTGCCCTTCTCTACTAAAGCGGCGGGTGTTGTACTCGGTAAACCATGAGCTACAAGTTCATTACATAATTCCTTAACCGTTTGTAGTCCCATGTAAAAGACAACGGTTTGATTGGGTTGCGCAACCGCATCCCAATTCAAATCAGTCGTGCCGTCTTTTAAATGACCAGTAACAAACATACAAGATTGAACATAATCACGATGTGTTAAAGGAATACCAGCATAAGAAGAACAACCTGCTGCTGCGGTGATCCCTGGTACAACCTGAAAACTGATGTTTTCATCAGTCAGCGTTTCTATCTCTTCACCACCCCGACCAAAGATAAAGGGGTCGCCACCTTTTAAACGTAAAACTTTTTTACCTTCTTTCGCTAAACGGACTAACAATGCATTAATCGTTTCTTGTGGCAGTGTATGTTTGTTGCGTTCTTTGCCTGCATAGATCATTTCTGCATCACGACGCACAAGATCCAAAACACCTGGAGAAACCAGCCTGTCGTAAACGACTACATCAGCTTGTTGCATTAAACGTAATGCTCTAAAGGTTAAGAGATCAGGATCACCAGGCCCCGCTCCCACTAAATAAACTTCACCACGTTCGGCTGGTGCTTCGGCATTTTCAACCGCTGTTTCTAATAACTCACGTGCTAATTTATCTTTACCGGCAATTAAATTATCTGCAACGGGACCTTCTAAAATGCCTTCCCAGAAAGTACGAATTTCATCTGTGTTTGAAAACTTAGCTTTTACTTTTTCACGATAAGACTCAACAAGTGTTGCTAACCTACCATAGGCCGCCGGAATAAATGTTTCCAGACGTGAACGCAATAACCGTGCTAAAACAGGTGAAGCGCCACCGGTAGAAATGGCAATTTGAACAGGATTACGATCAATAATTGACGGTACGATAAAACTGCATAAGTCGGGTGCATCTACAACATTTACCGGGATGCCTTTTGCTTTAGCAAGTTGTGAAACATGACTGTTCACTTTCTCATTGTTTGTTGCGGCAATAATTACTTTTTTTCCGTTTAGATCGTCATCTTCAAAAACGCGATCGATATGAGTAATTTCACTTTCATTTTTGCGAATAGTCAGATCTTGACATAATTCAGGGGATACAACCGATACCGAAGCACCTGCCCGTAAAAGCATAAAAACTTTACGCGAGGCAATTTTTCCACCACCAATAACCAGGCAATATTCGCCTTTTACGTTCATGAAAATAGGTAAAAAATCCACGTTTTATCCTCTAAATTACAATTACTTAAGCTGCGTATGATACCTATCCTTTTACCTTACGTCTTTAAATAATAAGTGATATATCCATATGTTTCTCATGTGATTTATGTGGTTTTTATATAACCATCTATACTTATAGGGTATTCACCAGATACTCATAACACCAGAATACTCTGGAAAGGAGACTCCTATGAAACGACGTTTATATTTTCTCTTACCCGATGTTAATAGTGCTAAAACAATACACAACGAACTCCTGCTCGCACGTATTGAAGAACGAAACATGCATGTACTAGCACGAGATGATATTTCTCTGGCTGGATTACCCGAAGCTTCTTTATTAGAAAAGAGTGACCTCATCCATGGTTTGCAACTTGGCTTTATTGTCGGCGGATTTACCGGTGTCGCCCTGGCAATTACCGCTTATTTCTTCGATATGATAGTGCCCGGCTGGGAAACTATCTCTATGAGTGGGATTATTGTTGGTGGCGCATTTTTTGGATCATGGACATCAAGTATGGTTGCAATTAATATGCAAAACACACGATTAAAAGAGTTTATGAAAGATGTGAACTCTGGACATATACTTTATATGGTCGATATACCAGTGCATCGAATTGATGAAATTACAAAACTTGTCGATTCAAATCATCCTGAAGCAAGTGTTCGTGGAGTCGATCATACAATACCTGCCTTCCCTTAAAATAGAAAACCATCTTAAAACAACGAAATATTGTTGTTGTTTTAAGATGGAAAATTTTAAAATTATTTATGATTGCTTAATATAATAAATTATTTTATTAGCGCATCAATCGAAAATCCTTCTTTCTCAAGAATCTCTCTTAACTTACGTAATGCTTCAATTTGAATTTGTCGAACACGTTCTCGTGTTACACCAATACTATTACCCACTTCTTCTAATGTAGAAACATCATAGCCGTGTAAACCAAATCGTCTTGTAACAACTTCACATTGTTTTTCGGTTAGCTGGCCTAACCATTTTTCAATATTATCTTTAACATCGTCATCTTGTAACAAAGCAACGGGATCAATGTTATTTTCATCTGGTATAGCATCGAGCAACGTTGATTCAGAATCTAGTCCCATTGGGCTATCTACTGAAGCAGTGCGTTCATTTAAACCCAACATGCGTTTTACATCATTGATGGGCTTATCGAGCATTTCTGCTATTTCTTCCGGGCTGGGTTCATGATCCAGGGTTTGAGATAGATGTCTCGCGGCACGCAAGTAGATATTAATTTCTTTAACAACATGTATCGGTAAGCGAATAGTACGGGTTTGATTCATAATCCCCCGTTCAATGGTTTGACGAATCCACCATGTTGCATAAGTTGAAAAACGAAAACCTCGTTCAGGATCAAATTTTTCCACCGCACGAATTAATCCAAGATTTCCTTCTTCTATTAAGTCGAGTAATGCCAAACCACGATTCAGATAACGACGTGAAATCTTAACGACTAAACGCAAATTGCATTCAATCATTTTCTTACGAGCGGCTTCATCACCTTTTAACAGTTTTCGCGAATAGTAAACTTCTTCTTCAGCCGTAAGCAAGGCAGAAAAACCAATTTCATTGAGGTATAGCCGTGTGGCATCTAATTGACTGGCAGAAATAGCACCTGGGGTGAATTTTTTTTGATTATCCGTGACATCTTTTTCCAGCTTTTCGTCCTCTTCCTCTGCTTCTTCCTCATCAAGCAGTAAGACGTCTTCTGATTCGCTATTGTCATCGCCATCGACTTTGCTATTTTTTTTCTTCTTACGTTGTCCAGCCATACTTCTTCTACTACCTTGTAAATTAGCATTAACGTCGTTTGGGTAAGTACTTCAAAGGGTTAACAGGCTTCCCATTGCGACGAATTTCGAAATGTAATTTCGTTCTTTCTGAGTTTGTATTACCCATATCGGCAAGTTTCTGCCCTAACTTTACTTTTTCATTCTCTTTTATCACCACATTTTCTGTATGTGCATAGGCGCTAAAATAGGTTTCATTATGTTTAACAATAATCAGGTTGCCATATCCACGTAATCCATTACCACGATAAACAACTCGTCCTGCCGCTGCCGCTTTTACAGGTTGCCCTTTTCTTCCCACTATATCAATACCCCTACGACCAGGATCACGTATTGAAAAAGTACTAATAACTTTACCCTGAGTGGGCCAGCGCCATTTTAATTTTGAGTTAGTAACATAACGGTTTTTATTATCAGAGGGTAGTGATTTCCTCGATGTTGAACGTCGGTATTTGTCTTTAGTAAGCTGTTTTGTTGTTTTCCCGTCGCTGCTTATCGGAACGATGCGTAATTTTTGTTTAGGATAAATGGTATAAGGTCGACTAATTCGATTCCAACGTGCGACATCCCGATGATCACGTCCATATTCAAACGCAATAGAGTATAAAGTCTCACCCGCTTTTACCCGGTGATGGGTCACAACTTTGCTTTTGCTATATGAATTCCTGGATTGACCTGATTCATACGCCGTAAAACGAGAACAAGCTGAATTCAGAAGTACCAGTAAACAAACAAAAAGAAGCTTGAAGTATTTATACGACATTAACAGCGGCCTAAATTAACTTCAGAATAATATAAGCAACAACGGCCAAAACAACGACACCCCAACCAATAACATCCATGTATTTTCTCAGCTTTTTTTCCATAGACTCGCCACCCCATAACATTAAAGCAGAAACAGCATAAAAACGTGCCCCTCGCGCAATTATTGAGATAAGAATAAATGGGAGTAGCGCCATATTTAAAGCACCAGCGGTAACAGTGAAGAGTTTATAAGGTATAGGGGCAAAACCAGCAATAAAGATAATCCATATTCCCCATTCGTTAAACCACGCGATAATCTGTTGATACCGTTCCCAATAACCTACAGTGTGTAACCAGGGTTCAAGCAAATCCATGGCAAAATAACCAACAATGTAGCCAGCAACTCCACCAATAACAGAAAAAATTGTTGCGATAAAAGCAAAGTGCCAGGCTTTATCAGGTCTTGCTAACGACATCGGTGCCAACATAACATCAACAGGAATAGGAAAAAAAGAAGACTCCGCAAAACTCATTCCGGCTAGATAACGTGGTGCATGTTGATGAGTTGACCATTTCATCACTAGCTCATACATATGCGAAAACAAGCGCATCAATTACTTCTCCCTTACCAATGGCACAAAACTCACCATATCTAAATCAGTTTGATTCAATGATTCCCCATCGCGCTCAACCACGCTTAATCGTTGTTGTGTATTTGTGCCATGAGGAATAATTAAGCGTCCACCATCAACTAATTGTTGTGGTAATTCAACCGGTATTTCTTCCGGTGCTGCGGTAGCAATAATGGCATCAAAAGGGGCATGTCGCGGCCATCCCCAGCTTCCATCACTGAGTAAATATCGTATATTAGTTAAACCTAATGCTCTGTGCTTTTGTTTTGCTTGCTCTAACAAAGGAGCAATACGCTCAACAGTGAAAATCTGCTCCACAAACGGAGCCAAAATAGCCGTTTGATAACCCGAGCCCGTTCCCACCTCAAGCACACGTTTCAGCGGCCCATTTGCCAATAACAACTCCGTCATTCGAGCCACAATATAGGGCTGAGAAATAGTTTGACCGTGTCCTATAGGCAAAGCAGTGTCCTCATAAGAACGACTGGCCAGCGCCTCATCAACAAAAATATGGCGGGGAGTCTGTCGCATAACCTCAAGCACATCCTCGTCATGAATACCTTCGTCTCGTAAGCGCTGAATCAGACGATCACGCGTGCGTTGCGAGGTCATACCGATGCCATTTAAGTCATAATTCATGCAGGTTCGATATCCTCTAACCAATCCGCAAGTCCATCACGGGCTTCATGGCGCGTTAAATCAACCTGCAGAGGCGTAACGGAGACATAGCCATTTTTCAACGCATGAAAATCGGTCCCTTCCCCTGCGTCTTGTTCTGCACCAGGCGGTCCAACCCAGTAGATATCTCGACCACGCGGATCCTGCTGTTTAATGACGGGTTCTGCTTTATGCCGGTGACCTAAACGAGTCGATTGGATGCCTTTAACCTTATCCCACGGACAATCAGGCACATTAACATTGAGAATAGTATTTGAGGGAAATGGTGCGTGTTTAAGGCGTTTGATAAGGAAACGTGCCACTTGAACAGCCGTATCGTAGTGGCTTAATTTAGCGTTGTCGCCGCTGCTTGCGAGTGAAATAGCAATCGAGGGTAAACCCAAAAAACGCCCTTCCATCGCGGCCGCAACCGTACCAGAATATAAAACATCATCGCCCATATTTGCACCCGCATTAATACCCGAAATCACCATATCAGGCTCAGACTCGAGTAAACCAGTGAGCGCCAAATGAACACAATCAGTTGGTGTACCCGAAACCTGAATAACGTCTTCAGCTACTTTTTTTGCTCGAATTGGACTATCTAATGTCAGTGAATTGCTGGCACCGCTGCGATCACGATCAGGCGCGACTAAAATGAGTGAAGCCATGTCCGCCAGCCCTTCTTTTAAAGCTAAAATTCCAGGCGCTTCAAAACCATCATCATTACTAATTAAAATTTGCATAACATTTCAAATAACCAACTATAAGGTGGACAACTATCTGCTTAAATAAACAAGCCTTAATGGTACACTAAGCCCCTGATTAGCCATAGCACGAATAGTCCATGTCCATAAAAAAATCAAAACAAGAAGACAAAATAAGTGAGCAAGACCAACAGGTTTTTCTCAACGAAGTTGCTGATGTACGTCCTTTAAAATCAGAAAAACGAATTGAAACTGCTAAAAAACGACCATCCTCACGCCCCATTAATCAGCAATATTCTACAGAACTAGAACAACAGCCAGGGTTGCAGATGATGTCTGATCCAGTTGATTTACGCGATGTGGAAGTTGAGGACGTGCTGTTCTTTGCTCGCTCTGGTATTCAACAAAAAGTACAACGAAAACTCCGCCGTGGCGAGTTCCCTATTGAAGATGAACTGGATTTACATGGTTATACTGTGCTTGAAGCAAAAGCGGCAATTAATGAATTTTTTTATGACTGTAAGAAACAGCATAAACGATATGTACGTATTATTCATGGCAAAGGCTATCGCTCAGAACAAAAAATCCCTGTATTAAAAACACATGTTGCTTATTGGTTACCACAACACAATGATGTCATGGCATTTTCATCTGCACAGGCAAAAGATGGCGGAACTGGTGCTATATATGTTATTTTAAAATCTGCAAAATAATATAACTATACTCAAAGATATAATTATGGCTGAAACAGATACTACGCAACGTTCATATATGGCACTTGCACCATTAAGTTCTCTTGCAGGAATATTCATTAATCCACTCGCAAGTACTATTACACCATTTATACTTTTTTTTATTTTTCGTAATAGCCGCCCCGCTGTTAGCAAAGTAGCCCTGCAAACAGCAGATCTGGCTTTCAGCATTCAATTATGGATAATGCTAATTAGTTTGGCATTAATGTTAGGTATTTCATTAGATTGGCTTGTAGCAAATGATGCAAAACAAATAATGGGGCAAGCAACATCGATCATTCTAATATTTTTTGTGGTTTCACTTCTGTTTGCCGTTTACCAGGCTTTAAATGGTCGAAGCTGTACACATATTTTTTCATTCAAAATAGCCGAACGTGTTTTTAATTTAATTAACAATAAATCTATGAAAGATTAAATAAATATAAACAACCTTATTTTAAACGCATGCAAAATTAAGA
This sequence comes from Gammaproteobacteria bacterium, assembly GCA_030617815.1. GTDB lineage: Bacteria > Pseudomonadota > Gammaproteobacteria > UBA6429 > Thiohalophilaceae > JAGLTQ01. The sequence goes on along the minus strand of JAUWUS010000037.1, from coordinate 13,067 downwards.
TAAAAAATCACTAAGACGTGCATTATTTTCGGGCGACATCTTTTGAACCATTGCTAGAAACAACTCCGCTGTTGCAATCGCATCCATTAAAGCATTGTGTGCTTTATAAGCCGGCATGTTAAATGATTGCCGTAAATTAAATAATCTTAATTCATTATTCTTATATGGCCTGCCTTGTCGTTCAAAGCTACGTTTAGCTAAAAATTGAGTATCAATAACCGGGATAATGAAATCAGTACCATATAATTTATGACACATTTTATTAATAAAACCTAACTCAGTTTTCATATTATGAGCCAACAAGACTTTACCACTTAAAATTTTAAGCAAGTTTGGAAGTGCAGCATCAATATTTATACCATTAGCAAGTTGATTATCTGTTATTTGATGTATAACAACACTTGTTTCAGGCAGGTTTTCATTGGTACTAATTAACTGATGTGAGCTGGATTGTAAATTAATGCCCAGCTTACTAATTTTTACTAATCCAATACTGACTATGCTGTCTTTTTCAGGATTCAAGCCTGTTGTTTCAAAATCAAGTGAAACAATCTCTATATCACTAATTAAATCTTTTTTATTTGGAAATGGTTTTTGCAGATACTCTTTCATAACCGCTGACGTTGTTTTCTTTAATAATTGTCGCCGCGCATAATTTTTACCCAATAATGCTGTTAACATAATCACCTCATGCTTGACGAAGGATAGCGGCTTTCAAAAAACTGTTGCATTGTTTTTATAATTGAAAAAGAGTCTTTCAAATGGTTTTTTTCCAAACCAGTCAGTTCGTCAGGTGGTAAGTAGTTGTCCGGACTTAAACCTGCTCGTATTTGTTTTGCTTGATGCCGGATGCGTAAAGAACCGATGTACTCCAAAGCATCAATCAGATTTCCATGCATTTCAGCACTCAGGGCATTACATTCGAAAGCGGCATCCAGCCTTTCTACTGTATTGGTTGCGTTAATACCATTATCTAATGCAATAACACGCGCAATATCAACAATGGGGACAACACCTCGATGTTTAATATCTAATGTATGTTTATGTTTGTCGTCCTGCACCATGACAAAGTTTCTAAAAAAACCTAATGGCGGCTGATGTGTTAATGCATTGCCAACCATATGAGAAATAAACAACTCATTTTTTTTAGTTTGTTTTAATACTGTATCTTGTAACTGGTTAAACAAAGAAAATGTTCCATAAACTGGCCTTAGATCAAAAAATATACTGGACAACATAAGTGCTTTTGGTTCAGGACTATTTATCCAGTGCGAAAAATTTTTTATCCATATTTTTAATGGTTGACGCCATTGCGAATTACTCGCCATGGCATCACCAGGGCAATAAATATACCCACAAGCATCCAGTCCATCACAAACAAAATCAGCCAATTTTTTAAAGTATTCATCGTGCTCTGGTTGTAGCTTGTCTGAAATAATAAGCGCATTATCCTGATCGGTATGTGATGTTTGCTCATTTCGAGCCTGAGAGCCTCCTGCGGCCCAAACATAATCTACGGGGGCTGCACCGTATAATTTTTCAGCTAACTCAAGTAAGCGGCATGTTATTGCATCGGTAATCGAAGAAAAAACTTCGCCAATATGTTTTGCAGTTGCACTCGATAACGATAACTGCAATTGCAGCTCGGGTAATAGAGCGCTGATCTTTTTTAAAGCATCAACAGAATTGGCTTTGTAAATATCTGTAGCAATCAATGTTGGACTTGTACTTAAATGCCGAATTACATCTGATGTTGTTAAAATCCCAATAGGTTTATTTCCTTTCATTACGGGTAAATGATGGATTTTCTTTCTCGTCATCGAAAGTAAAGCGTCAGATAGTAACGTTTTATCTAATACTGTTTCGAGTTCCTTACTCATAATATTGCTAACCGATTCAGCATAACCAAGTCCAGTAGCGACACATCGTGTTCTAATATCACGATCGGTTAAAAGGCCGACTAATTTATCCTTTGATGTCACTAAAATCGATGAAACATGCTCACTCGTCATTAATATTGCAGCATCCTGAATCGTTGTTGCAGCATCAACAATAACAGGAAGGCGATCAGTCAGACCACTGACTTCTAATTTCATCGCGCTTAAATCACGCATATCAGCTGATTGAGTTAGTTCAACAGCATGACGTAGACGTTCATTGATAGATTGGTTAAATTGACGATTAAATTCACTATACTGATTTTGTAATAAGGCTAAATCCTCATAACCTAATAGATAAACCAGGCTATCTTCAACGCATATCCCTTTTAGCTTATTAGAAAACTTATCGACTTGTTCATCGACTAAATAAATATCACCTTCAGCCAGTTTATCAATTAGTTGCTCATGTTCGTTACGTAATTCAATTGCGCCAGTGCGAACAATATATAAACTCTTTGTTTCAACCAAAGCATCCGGGAAGACACTACCTTGTCGAAAATATCGGATAGTTAATTTTTTTGGTAAATTATTTAACGCAGTTTCATCCAGGGTATCAAAGGGAGGATGTTGCGCAATAAAGTCTCGAATTTCAATTAATTCAATTTCCATACTTTATCTTATATCTAATTCTTATTAATAGTTAGTCAATTAAAGCTATAATAATAAAAAAACCCCGCAAAGAATAAACTTTACGAGGTTTTTATCATTTTGCAATGAACTAAATTAGTATTTAACTAAAATATTAATGTTCAGTTGCGGCACCTGATCCTGCAGGAATACGGATATCTTCAACGAGATGTTGAATATGATCCGGTACAGGTGCTGTCATTTTAGAAACACCAATCGCAACGGCAAAGTTAGCTAATGCACCAACACAACCGAAAGCATTAGGTGATATACCAAAGAACCAACTTGGTGACATATCACCTAAGAATGATGTACCTGGTATAAACATAATGCCTTTATGTTGAAATACATAAAGCATGGTAATACTGATACCTGTTATCATACCTGCTATTGCACCCGTACGATTTACCTTTTTATTAAAGATACCCATCATCAACGCAGGGAAGATAGATGAAGCCGCTAAACCAAAGGCTATCGCAACAGTACCTGCTGCAAAATCAGGTGGATGCAAGCCAAAGTAGCCGGCCATCGCTATCGCACCCGCCATGGCAATACGTCCTGCCATTAATTCTTCACGTTCAGATATATCAGGTCTAAAGATGCCTTTTAATAAATCATGTGAGATTGATGAGGCTATCGCGAGTAACAAACCAGCAGCAGTTGAAAGCGCAGCCGCTAAGCCACCCGCCACAACTAATGCAATGACCCAGTTAGGTAAGTTTGCGATTTCAGGATTTGCCAACACCATAATGTCACGATCAACTTTGACCATTTCATTGCCTTTCCAGCCGAATGAATCAGCCTTCGCAGCAAAGTCTGCGTTTTTGTCATTATAGTACTGAATACGACCATCACCATTCTTATCTTCAAATTTCAAAAGACCGGTTGATTCCCAGTTTTTAAACCACTGAGGACGATTTTCATACTCAATATTTGCAGTCACTTCACCAACAGGTCCTGTTTGAATAGTATTCATTAAATTCAAACGAGCCATAGAACCTACAGCAGGTGCAGTGGTGTACAAGATAGCAATAAAGACTAACGCCCAACCTGCTGTTGCACGTGCATCTTTTACTTTAGGTACAGTGAAGAAACGAATGATAACGTGAGGTAAACCTGCAGTACCAATCATCAATGTTAGAGTATATGCAAACATATTGAGTTTGCTACCTAACACCTGGGTTGTATATTCATTGAACCCCAGCTCAGAGACCACCAGATTAAGTTTATCCATCATATAGGTATTACCTTCAGCCATGGTACTTAAAATACCTAACTGAGGAATTGGATTACCTGTAATGTTTAATGAAATAAAGATAGCCGGTACGGTATAAGCGAAGATCAATACACAGTATTGTGCAATTTGCGTATAGGTAATGCCTTTCATACCACCAAGAACAGAATAAATAAATACGATGCCCATACCAATGTAGAGACCAGTATCATAATCAGTTTCCAGGAAACGTGAGAAAGCGACCCCGATGCCTTTCATTTGACCAATTACATAAGTAATTGAAGCCAAAATCAAACAAATAACCGCAACAACACGCGCGGTACGCGAGTAGTAACGTTCACCGATAAATTCAGGAACAGTGAACTTTCCAAACTTACGTAAGTAAGGTGCAAGTAATAATGCTAATAAAACATAACCACCCGTCCAGCCCATTAAGAATACAGAAGCACCATAACCATTAAAGGCAATTAAACCTGCCATAGAAATAAATGATGCAGCTGACATCCAATCAGCGGCGGTAGCCATACCATTTGCCACAGGATGAATACCTTTCCCTGCAACATAAAATTCACTTGTTGTTGATGCACGCGCCCATATAGCAATACCTATATACAATGCAAAGGTGGTACCAACAAATAAATAAGTTAATGTAGTTAACTCCATTGAGTTGTACCTCCCCTAATCTTCATGAACGTTATATTTACGATCTAGCGTATTCATTTTTTTGGCGTAAACAAAAATCAATACTAAGAACGTGTAAATAGAACCTTGTTGCGCAAACCAGAAACCTAGTCCAACGCCCCCAACCCGGATCACATTTAATGTATCAACCAGGATGATGCCAAATAAGAATGACACGGCAAACCATATTGCAAGCAATATCGCGACCAGTCGCAAATTCTCCTTCCAGTAATCAGATTTATTCATGAAAATTCCCCCAAAAGATTTTGTAAGGAAAGTAGGTTCTATTTTATATTTATCTATTTAGTAGCGATGACTTCATTTACCATATTTAGTAATCACTAATATACAATGCTTCTAACCTACTCCATAAAATTATGCATCATTATAGTGCGCATAATTGCTAACTAAATATAACAACATAACAAGTGAAATCAATAGAAAATTTATAGGGGAATTAATATTACAATTTGGTAATATTATTAAAAAGGTAAGTGGTAATACCTAATTAAACTTTAATTATTTCACGCAATACTGATGTTGCATATCCACCAGCAGGTAAGAAAAAAGAAAGATAGAGAATTTTATTTTCGACATCATGAGAATATTGCAAATCGTTAACCGACAAACGTAAAGAACGGCGCTCTTGATCAAGTCGGGCATTTCTTAAACCAAGATCAAAAATTTCAAATTTATCTGGCAATTCACTCTCAAGTTTAGCAACAGCACCTTTTGATAGTAATTCACCTCTACCCCATAGAGGACCGCTTGGATGAATGTCATGTTCTTTAAGACGTTGAATAATTTTTTCATCTATCTCTTCAGCTAAAAAATAACTATGGCTATTATCCAGCAACATCACATCACCAGGAATTCCGTTCGCCCACTTATTCATTGCAACACGTTGAGACAAAATATCATTAAACATGGCAGAACGTGCTGCAGATAAATAAATTGATCGTTTAAAACGATCTTTTTCACGTTTACCACCAAACATTATTTTTGCTTTTTCTAAATTTTGCCCATCAATACCAAAACGTTGATCACCAAAATAATTGGGTACACCATCCTCTTTTATTATGTTGATTCGTTGTTCAAGATCAGCACTGTTACCTTCAACTTGACGAACAACTATTGTGAATTGATTTCCGCGCAAACTGCCCCGACGCAATTTACGGCTATGACGACATGTTGTTAGTATTTCTACATTATCCGAATTAAGCAAAGACCAATCCGGATCAGGTTTACCGGGTAACCAGACACTAAACCATTGCGTTGTGATTGCATTACGATCTTTTAAACCGGCATAACTCACATCAACCTTTCTTACTCCTGCTAATTGAGAAATTTGTCGTGATAACCAGTCGGTATTAGTGTCCTGTTTTTTTATATGCAAGAGTGCATGTTCGCCTTCACCCGTGGCTGCAAAAGCAAATTTCTCGTCTACTTTGAAATCAGAATATTGACTACGAATAACGCCGGATAAGGAAGGTTCACTATTTGCATAGTGATAGGAAGAAAAATCAAACATGATTTATGATTGTTATGTAAGTAAAACGACAGCAGTTACTGCTATGCCTTCAGCTCTGCCAGTAAAACCCATTTTTTCAGTTGTAGTCGCTTTCACACTGACATTATTTATTGCAGTTGACATATCATCAGCCAGAATATTGCGCATCGCCTGAATATGCGGGGCCAACTTTGGTTCCTGGGCAATAATCGTAATATCTGCATTACCTAATTTCATCCCACCCTGACGAACCTTGTTCATCACTTCTTTTAGTAAAAGTCGACTATCTATACCTTTATACGAGTCATCCGTATCGGGAAAATGTTTTCCAATATCGCCAAGTGCCATTGCTCCAAGTAAAGCATCGCACAGAGCATGAATAACAACGTCTCCATCAGAGTGTGCCTCCATTCCTTTTTCGTATGGAACTTCAACGCCACCTAAAACAAGCCGCCCGCCTTTTTTAAATTTATGGGCATCATAACCTTGTCCTATACGCATTATGTATTTCCTTTTTGTTGCGCTAAAAAGAAAGAGGCTAAAGCAAGATCCTCTGGCCGTGTAATTTTTAAATTGTCTGCGTGTCCTTCAACTAATAGAGGTTGATAACCCGCTAATTCCATTGCGGAAGCTTCATCGGTGACAACATTATTTTTCTTTAGTGCCAATTCAAGTGCATCTTTTAATAATTTATAACGAAACATTTGTGGTGTTAAGGCATGCCATAAATTTTCACGATCAACCGTTTCTTTTATTATATTTTCAACAGAACGCTTCATGGTGTCTCTTACCGGGACAGCTAAAATGCCACCTACTGCGTGAGACTGGCATTCTTCCAGTAGAAAAGTTAAATCTTCCGTCCGCAAACAGGGGCGCGCCGCATCATGAACCAAAATCCAATCATCTGCATGTGCTTTATTTTGCAAAAACGTCAGCGCATTTAAAACAGAGTCACAACGTTCTTTACCACCAGCAACTTTATGCAGTGGTTTCGATAACTTAATATTAAGCTCAGCCCAATACTCATCTTCTTTTGCAACAGCAACAACAATTTCGGAAATAGAAGAATGTAAATCAAATACACTTAATGTATGTTCAATAACCGTTTGCTCATTCAATAACAAGTATTGTTTAGGTGTATTCGATCCCATACGGCGGCCAATGCCTGCAGCAGGAATAATAACCCAGATATTTTTTTTATTATTCATGATATTAAGAAAGGAATTATTTTTTATTATCTTTTTTATCTGTTACAACCTGAATATAGGTCTCGCCTTTTTTAATCATACCCAGCTCATTACGCGCACGTTCTTCAATAGCAGAATTACCTTTTTTTAAATCATTCACCTCTGCGACAAGTGATTCATTCCTTTGATGAATTTTCTCATTTTCTTTTTTCTGTTCGGCAATCTTTTGTTCCAGTCGCCACACAGTGGCTAAACTCCCTTCACCTAACCAAAGATCATACTGTAAAACAAGAAAAAGGAGGCCAAGTATGACCGCTATAATTCGCATCAACTTTTCCTCCTTTTACTATATTTTGTCGGCCTGAAAACCGAGCTACAATTTATTTTAAATTATAAAAAGCATCTTTACCCGGGTAAATTGCATCTTTACCCAACTGCTCATTAATACGAATAAGCTGATTATATTTAGCAACACGATCAGAACGCGACATTGAACCTGTTTTAATTTGTCCGGCACAGGTTGCAACAGCGATATCCGCTATTGTGGTATCTTCTGTTTCACCTGAACGATGTGAAATGACTGCGGTGTAACCTGCTTTCTTAGCCATATCAATGGCATTGAATGTTTCTGTTAATGTACCAATTTGATTGACTTTAATCAGGATTGAATTAGCAATACCTTTATCAATACCTTCTTTAAATATTGAGGTGTTTGTAACATATAAATCATCGCCAACTAACTGAACTTTTTTACCTAAACGTTCAGTCATTTCTTTCCAGCCATCCCAGTCATCTTCAGCTAAACCATCTTCAATACTGATAATTGGGTACTTGTTCACCCAGTCTTCAAATAAATCAATAAGTTCTGAAGAACTTAGAATCTTGCCTTCTGACTTAAGGTTATATTTACCATTTTCATAAAATTCACTACTCGCCGCATCAATTGCAATCATGACATCTTCGCCTGCTTTGTAACCGGCTTGATCAATGGCTTCGAGAATAACAGTAATCGCGGCTTCATTGGATGGTAAATCAGGTGCAAAGCCCCCTTCATCACCCACTGCCGTATTCATACCTTTTGCAGATAAAACACCTTTCAAAGTATGAAAAATTTCTGAACCCATACGAATGGCTTCTAAAATATCTTTCGCACCAGTCGGCATAATCATGAATTCTTGTAAATCAACACTGTTATCCGCATGTTCACCGCCATTGATAATATTCATCATCGGCACAGGCATTTTAAAATAATTTTCTGTGGATAAATATCTATAAAGCGGCATGCCAATATCATTAGCCGAAGCATGTGCACAAGCCATTGAAATTGCCAGTAAGGAATTTGCTCCCAACTTTTCTTTATTATGCGTTCCATCTAATTCGATCATCAAGTTGTCAATCGCAACTTGATCACTGGCATCTTTACCAATTAAAGCATCACGTAAAACCCCGTTAATATAAGAAACGGCTTTAGATACACCTTTACCCATATATCTGGATTTATCACCATCACGCAATTCAATTGCTTCACGCGCACCGGTTGATGCACCGGAGGGTACCGCAGCGCGACCCATTATACCTGACTCTAAAATCACATCGGCTTCCACTGTTGGATTCCCACGTGAATCAATAATTTGACGACCAATAATTTCTTTAATAACAGAACCACTTACAGACATTTACAATCTCTCTTAATTTAAAATTTTTAATAAACTTGGTTTTATGACACTAAACTTGGTTTTTTTGGTTTAGCAGTTGACATTTTTAATTCACGCGCAGTTGCTACATAACTGGTGAACAATGGATGTCCATCACGAGGCGTTGAAGTGAATTCAGGATGGAATTGACATGCAATAAACCAGGGGTGATTTTTAACTTCAACAACTTCAACCAAACTATTATCAGTTGATGTGCCTGCAATGTTTAAACCTGCATTTTCTAATTGATCACGGTAGTTGTTATTAAACTCATAACGATGCCGATGACGTTCTATTATGACATCTTTACCATAAATATCACGCACATGACTGTCTGCTTTAAGTTTGCAATCTTGCCCCCCTAAACGCATAGTTCCACCAAGATCAGAACTTTCATCACGTTGTTCAACGTGACCTTCAGACGTAGTCCATTCTGTTATTAAACCAATAACAGGGTGTTTGGTTGCTTGTTTGAATTCGGTGCTGTGCGCATCATCCAGACCTGCCATGTTTCGCGCATATTCGATCACCGCAACTTGCATACCTAAACAAATACCTAAGTAAGGTACTTTGTTTTCTCTAGCGAAACGAACCGCTTCAATCTTGCCTTCAACACCGCGCAATCCAAAACCACCGGGAACTAAAATGGCATCCATACCTTCAAGACAGGAGCTGCCTTCATTTTCAATATCTTCTGAATCAATGTATTTAATTTTTACTTTAGTGCGCGTATGTAAACCTGCATGTATTAACGATTCCGATAAAGATTTATATGCTTCGGTTAAATCAACATATTTGCCAACCATGGCAACCGTGATTTCACCAGTTGGATTATCCATCGCATCAACAACATTTTGCCATTCGGCTAAATCTGTAGCTGGAACATCTAACTTAAGCTTATCAACAACAATATCATCAAGATGTTGCTCCTTAAGCAACAAAGGAATTCTATAAATGGTATCGGCATCAAGCGCTTCAATCACCGCACGTTCTTCAACATTGGTAAATAAAGCAATTTTCTTCCGTTCACTTTTCGGAATCGGGCGTTCAGAACGACAAAGTAAAACATCAGGCTGAATACCAATCGAGCGTAATTCTTTAACCGAGTGTTGAGTCGGTTTGGTTTTAAGTTCACCCGCCGTTGGAATATATGGCAACAAGGTCAGATGCATGTACAGCACATTATCATGTCCCAGTTCAAAACCCATTTGCCGAATAGCTTCAAGGAATGGCAGTGATTCAATATCACCGACCGTGCCACCAATTTCAATCATGGCAACATCCGCATCTACACCATCAATTTTAGAACCTTCATGAATAGAGCGTTTAATCTCATCGGTAATATGTGGAATAACCTGTACCGTGCCACCTAAATAATCACCGCGACGCTCTTTTGCAATTACCGTTTCATAAATACGACCCGTGGTAAAATTATTCGATTGACGCATTGGCGTACGAATAAAACGTTCGTAATGGCCTAAATCCAGATCCGTTTCTGCCCCGTCTTCGGTAACAAAAACTTCACCGTGCTGGAATGGACTCATAGTGCCTGGATCGACATTAATATAAGGATCCAGTTTCATCATGGTGACTTTTAAGCCGCGAGCTTCGAGAATTGCAGCAAGAGATGCTGAAGCGATGCCTTTACCCAAAGAAGACACAACACCGCCAGTGATGAAAACAAACTTCGTCATTAATACGCCAAATTATGTGAGATGACAGCCTGCTAACTAATTAGTTAGGCACGCCGTGGAATTGAGCCCTATTGTGAGTGTTTTTCTCTTACTTTTCAATCCTTAAGCACTAAAAACACGAGATTGAACCAGCAAAATAAAACTGAGTATAAAAACTATTCAATTACCCAGCCTGGCTCATCTTCTTTTGCAGCAAAGGTCTCGCAGCAACAATATCCCACCACCTGTGCGAGTTCACCATTTACATAGATTAAAGGAACCATAGCTCGTTGCCAGGGTAAAACTTTCCATTCCTGAAAGAGCTTTTTCAATTGATGAGTTTGCCCTCGTCCAACGGGAGCACAAGTTTCACCTCCCTGGCGAAACCGAACAACAATTTCTGTATTTTTCAGCTTTGCCTGACTAAGACCTTCTGCAATACCCCGTTTTGCCGTCAAACGTGTTTTATCCATCAACTTAGAATCATTGAATTTAAGCGCCAGTGGCGTCTCAATATCTGACCAAACCAACATAAAATTGTCAGGGACTTTAACCATTTTTTCCTGCGCATAAAGCCGTCCCTGATACCGTCTGACTTCTCCCCCGCGCCAAATAACTTCTGGTCTGGCATCTTCTGCAGCGGTTAACACTTCATTCAAGATACGTTGTAAATGAACTGTATCCGGTAAAATAAGTTCGCAGATATCGGCAATCCAGTAACGCAAAACATTGCGTTGGCGCTTTTCAGACAATTTTACTAATGCCGAAATATTTATTTGGTTATTTTCATGGATATGGTGCCAGTCCTGAAAAGCCAGTTCAGTTAATAACTGATCAGCTTCTGCCTGATGAATCGCGCTGCGTGACAAAGTTTTCTTTAATGAAGGCCAGCGTGTTTCTAATAAGGGTATAACATCATGGCGTAAAAAATTACGATCAAAATCCGTATCAAAGTTACTTGGATCATCAATCCAGTTAAGTCCCTGATCAACTGCGTAACTATAAATTTCTTCCCGCAAAAATCCCAGCATAGGACGACAAAGTAAACCTTGTGAAAAATCTTGTTGCACCGGCATTGCAGCTAAACCCTTTACACCTGAGCCACGCAATAATTGAATTAACACTGTTTCAGCTTGATCATCCTGATGATGTGCAAGCAATAATACTTCATTCTTATTAAGTAATTTTTTCCACTCAGCATAACGTGCATGTCGCGCAGCTTCTTCCGGACTACTATTTTTTGCTTGCGCATTAACAGTAATCGCAAGATAAGGAACGGCCAGCTGCTCACAGATCTTACGACAATGATCTTCCCACTCATTGGCTAAAGGACTTAAACCATGATTAATATGTATCGCTTTTATTTCAGCTTTAATTTCAGAACGCAAAGAGACTAATGAATGGAGTAAAACATGGGAGTCACAACCACCGCTGTAAGCAACCCATAGACAGGATGCATCAGCAAAAGAACTTATATTTTGTTTGAGTTGTTCAGGGGTAAAAGACATTTTGTCAGCTCAACCCGTAAAGATATTGTGCCACGAAGAAATACCAAGTGAAATATTTTTAATATTGTTTTTCCCAGTGTACTTAGTGTCCTTCGTAGCCAAAGCTATTATTCGGAATAGTTACCATACGCCATCAAGTGCTGATAACGTTGATCCAGTAATTTATCAATCGAAGTGCTTGAAATATTATCCAGACTTTCAATTAAGGCATGCTTTACACTCGAAGCAACAGCATCAATATCGCGATGCGCGCCACCTAAAGGTTCAGGAATAATTTCATCAACTAATTGAAGTTCTTTTAAACGTTGCGCAGTTAAACCCATCGCTTCAGCTGCTTCAGTGGCTTTATCTGCACTACGCCATAAAATAGTGGCACAACCTTCCGGAGAAATAACAGAATAGGTACTGTATTCCAACATCATTAAACGATCACCGACACCAATGGCCAATGCGCCACCTGAACCACCTTCACCGATAACAGTGTTAATGATGGGCACTTTTAATTCTGACATTTCAAGCAAGTTACGTGCAATCGCTTCACTTTGACCGCGTTCTTCAGCATCAACCCCGGGATATGCACCTGGTGTATCAATAAAAGTCAAAATAGGTAATTTAAAACGCTCTGCCATTTTCATTAAACGTAACGCTTTACGATACCCTTCCGGACGGGGCATACCAAAATTACGTTTAATTTTTTCCTTGGTATCACGGCCTTTTTGTTGCCCCATGATCATCACTGGACGACCTTCCAATCTTGCCATACCACCAACAAGAGCGGCGTCATCGGCAAAAGCACGATCACCATGGAGTTCTTCAAAATCAGTAAAAATACGCTCAACATAATCCAGAAAATAAGGACGCTGAGGATGACGTGAAAGCTGGGAAATTTGAGCCGCTTTAAGATTTGAAAAAATGGATTTGGTTAAATCATGGCTCTTGCCTTTGAGGCGCTGAATTTCATCGCCTATATTGATCTCATTGTCAGAGCCGACATAACGCAACTCTTCGATTTT
>JAUWUS010000063.1 GCA_030617815.1 Gammaproteobacteria bacterium | reverse complement strand
TGCAGAAGCTTTTACATGAAGCGCTTTATCAAGGGTATAGTTGGTTTCAATGTCCCCACAATGTAATGTTTGACTATTATTACGTCCATGTGAATTTACATTTGCAATGACACTATATTTTTCCAGTAACATAACATCATTGATATCAGTGTACTCCGCCAGCAAATACAATAAAGCCGTACCAGAAATACCACCACCAATAATAATCACATCATGAGCATGTGTTTTTTCCACCGCAATTCCCTTTTATTAATTTATACACTCGTTAGCAGCACAGCATGAATAAAAACTAAAGAGTTCAGGCTGGAATTTTCTTATACGCAATATATGCTGCAACTAAACTCACCATTGCAGCAATGACAAAAGTCGCAGTTGTTCCAAGTGAGTCCCAGGTATAACCTGCATATAAACTACCAATTGCACCACCTGCACCAAAACTGATACTGCTGTATAACGCCTGCCCTTTGCCTTGATGTTTACCCACAAAGTAGGTATGAATAAGCTGAATAGCAACCGCATGATAAAGCCCAAATGAAGCAGCATGTAATATTTGCGCCATCACCATTAAGGGCATAGTCACAGGAAAGAATGCAATAATTAACCAACGGCATGAAGCAATAAGTAAACTCACAACAAGCAATCGTTTTAATCCAAACTTAGGCACAAGCTTATGCATACGCATAAAAATAAGCACTTCTGCAAAAACACCCAACGCCCACAGGAATCCAATAAAAGATAATGAGTAACCATAATCCTGCATATAAATTGAATAAAAGGTGTAATAAGGTCCATGTCCCATTTGCATCAAAAAGCAAACGATGAGTAAACCCCGCACTTCCGGACGTTTCAGTACGACTCGTAAAGGTTCATGTGTGATCGGTAAATGCCCTGCTGCTTCTTCCGGCACAACAAGACTACTTACCCAAATAGTGATAAACAGCCCCATTAATATCAGAGGCAAATAAGAAATTTTTGACCCTTCTAATTGTTGACCAATGATCCACACCGCCACAATAAAACCCACCGAGCCCCATAAACGTACTGAGCTATAACGATGAGTCTGTTCACCTAAGTGAGAGAAAGTGGTTGCTTCAAATTGCGGTAAAGTGGCATTCCAGAAAAAACTGAACACCATCATGACCCCAACCAGCCACCAATAATCCTGAGAAATGAAAACACCGGCAAAAGCAATAACAGAAAGTAAACCGCCGAGTCGAACGATGGCCATCCGTTTACCAGTGTGGTCCGCCACCCAGCCCCAGATATTAGGCGAAACAATTTTTGTCGCCATAATAATCGCCATCATGATGCCGATAGCAGCAGCAGTGAAACCCAGAGACTTAAGGTAAAGCCCCCAGTAAGGAGCAAGCGCACCCAGACTGGCAAAGTAGAAAAAATAAAAGCCGGACAGGCGCCAATATGGCATCTATTTATTTAGTTGTTGCAGGAATAACAGGAACACTTACTTTAACGTCAGCATTTTGACCACGATTACGTAATAAATGATCAACTAACACCAGCGCCAACATGGCTTCTGCAATCGGTGTTGCGCGAATACCCACACAAGGATCGTGACGCCCCTTGGTTACTACCTCAACGGCTTCGCCATCAAGGTTAATGGTTTTTCCAGGAATACGAATACTCGAGGTCGCTTTTAGCGCCATGCTCACCGTAATATCCTGCCCTGATGAAATACCGCCTAAAATACCACCGGCGTTATTAGACAAAAATCCTTCTTTAGTCATCTCATCGCGATGCTCGGTGCCTTTTTGTTCTACACAATCAAAACCAGCACCAATTTCAACGCCTTTAACGGCATTAATACACATCATTGCACGTGAGATATCGGCATCTAAGCGATCAAAAATAGGCTCGCCCAGGCCAGGCGGTACGCCGGTTGCAACAACATTAATGCGCGCACCAATTGAATTACCTTCTTTTCGTAAAGCATCCATGTAGTTTTCAAGCTCTTGCACTTTGCCCGCATCAGGAAAGAAAAAAGGATTGTTTTCGACTTCATTCCAGTCAAATTTTTCATATTTAATCGGCCCTAGCTGTGCCATATAACCATGAATTTCAATACCACAGCATTTTTTTAAATATTTTTTGGCTATCGCACCTGCCGCAACCCGCATAGCGGTTTCACGCGCCGATGAACGGCCACCTCCGCGATAATCCCGCAAACCATATTTATGCTGATAAGTGTAATCAGCATGACCAGGACGAAAACGATCCATGATCTCTGAGTAATCTTTCGAACGTTGATCAGTATTATGAATAATCAAGGCAATCGGTGAACCGGTTGTTTTTCCTTCAAATACACCTGACAAGATTTGCACTTCATCAAGTTCACGGCGTTGTGTAGTATGACGGGTTTTTCCAGGACGACGACGATCAAGATCCCCTTGTAAATCAGCTTCTGATAACTCCAGTCCAGGAGGACAGCCATCAACTATACAACCGATTGCGGCACCATGGCTCTCACCAAAACTGGTGACTGTGAAAAGTTTTCCTAGGGTATTTCCTGACATAATATATTTTACTTTTATTGGTTTTAATCAATTCTAACAAGAATTTAAGTGTTTTAAAATTACTCTTAATGAAAGAGTTATGTGCACTTTGTACGAATAACAAGCAGTTGGGCAAGCTATTTTGCTTCTCAACACCACTGCTCACTGAATTTAAGCCTTTTGAGGAGATTTCACTACTCATTCAGATTCAGAACATTGTGCAATGATCTCACACAAATATTAAAGAAACCTCTCATAATGCCGATTATATTAAAGTAAATACACACACAATGTTAAGTAGTTTAATTCCTGCAATATTATTTATTATTGCGAAAATAGTATGATTCAAAAAATAACAAAATTTATATCAATTAAGCATTTAAACCTGAGCAAAAGTTCACTACTTCTTATAATCAGCTTTAGTGCAATTTTGCTAGTCACTTTTACCACCCTCGTTTTCATATCACTTCAAATTAAAGCAACTCAGGAACAAATAAATGAAATCGTAACAAGTAATAATAAAAAATCTCACTTGCTTGTTGAAATGCAACAAGCAGCTCGAGATAAAAGCCTTGCTCTCTATAGCATGATAAGTAGTGAGACCTCATCAGAGTACGATAAAGTTTTTATAAAATTCCAGTTTCATACCGAGGTGTTTGATAAAGCTAGAAAAACATTATTATCTATGCCGTTATCAACAACAGAAAGTGATTTAATTAAACATCAGGGTAAATTGAGCCGGATTGCCCTGCCGCTGCAAAATATCATTATCAAATTCCTGCATAAAGAAAGGTATCGTGATGCCGTCAAAATTTTAACAAGCAAATCAATCCCGGCACAAAATGCTGTGCTTGCCCAAATATCTAAAATCATTAAACTTCAAAATAATAGTAACGAACATATTCTAAGCCAACTGCAAAACCGGTTAAATAACAACATTATATTTATACTTATTATTTCTATAATCATATTTATATTAACCGCAGTAATGTCCTTATATGTTATATCCAAAATAACAAAAACAGAAAAACAGCTGTTTTTTGAAAAAGAATTAGCCCAAACAACTTTACATTCGATAGGCGATGGCGTTATTACAGTTAATAAAAATTATACCATTCAAACAATAAACCCGGTTGCAGAAATTCTTACCGATGTAAAAAGTAAAGATGTAATTGGTAAAAATATTTTAAGTGTATATAACGGAGAAAACTCAAAACAGAAATCAGAAATAAACAACCATCTAACAAATAACAACACAGAACGCTCATTATTTGATTTCACATTAACAAAAAAAGATGGCGCAAAATATGAAGTTGAACATTCAATCACACCCATCATAGACCAAACAAAAAATGTTCTCGGTGCAGTTATCATATTGCGTGATGTTACTAAAGTACGAACAATGGAAAAACGGCTAAGTTATCAAGCTTCACATGATGCTCTTACTGGCCTGATTAACAGAAGAGAATTTGAAGTGCGTATCAAACAAACTCTTCGAAATGCGCAAATTGAAAGTACGATTCATTCCATTTGTTTTCTTGATCTTGATAAATTTAAAATAATTAATGATACCTCCGGTCATGCGGCTGGTGATGAGTTTTTAAAACAGGTGTCAAATACTATTCAATCTTTATTACGACAAACGGATGTTCTTGCTCGATTAGGAGGGGATGAATTCGGCATCATTCTTAACAGCTGTTCAATTAAAAAAGCAGAAACTATTTGTAACCAGATTATTAAAAAAATCAGAACCACACGCTTTATATGGGGTGAAAATGCATTTGAAACGGGTGCAAGCATAGGTATTGTTCCTGTTACCAAACATACTGCATCAGTATCTGAAATAATGGGCTCTGTTGATGCTGCTTGTTATGAAGCTAAAAACAAAGGTCGTAACTGTACTCAAATATTCAAGCCTGATGACACCGATTTTGTTAACCACCAAATCCAAACGTCCTGGTTGCAAAAAATTAAAAATGCAATTAATGATAATAATTTTGAATTATATTTTCAGGAACTTCACAGTATAAATTCAGAAAAACCAACAATGAAATCCATTGAACTTCTTATTCGTTTAAATGCCGAGAATAAGGTAATTAGTCCCGATTCATTTATACCTACTGCCGAACGTTATAATTTAATGCCTATGATTGACGCATGGGTCATCGATAACACATTTGAATTTATAAAAAAATACAGAAAAAAACATAAGTCTGAAATTAAAGTATCAATCAATCTTTCCGGTCAATCTTTGTCCGAAGATACTATTTTAGAATTAATCACGAAAAAATTAAAAGAAGATAAGCTACTGAGTAAAGAACTTGTCTGTTTTGAAATAACAGAAACAGCCACTATAGCGAATATGAGTAAAGCAATAAAATTTATAGCACAAATAAAAAAGATGGGCTGTACGTTTTCTCTTGATGACTTTGGTAGTGGTCTAAGTTCATTTTCTTACTTAAAAAATATGGATGTTGATAATCTCAAAATAGATGGTGTTTTTATACGTGACATTCACGTCGATCCAACCAATAGAGTATTTGTTGAATCTATTAATAACATAAGTAAAATAATGGGGATAAAAACAACAGCAGAGTATGTTGAAAACAAGGAAATTTTAAACTGCATCAAATCAATCGGTATCGATTATGCTCAGGGATATCATTTCGCAAAACCAGCGCCCGTAAAAACTTTACTTTAAATGGTTTTTGAAAATTTTTGCCCTGCTGTTTTTTTCAAATAAATATCAAACACCATACAAATATTTCTAATTAATAATTTTCCTTCAGGTAAAACCAAAATCTTATTCTGCGTTAATTCAAGCAACGAATCATCTTGCATTTCTTTTAATTGTTTAAGTTCAGCAGAGAAATAATCTGTGAAGTTCACAGAAAAATCATTTTCTATTTTTCTAAAATTTAATTCAAAATGACAGATTAGCTGGTTAATCACTTCACGACGTAATATATCGTCTTGCGACAATGAAACACCCCGATATATGGGCAACTGACCTGAATCAAGAATCGCAGTGTATTCTTTAATTGTTTTAATGTTTTGGCTATAGCTATCTGCTATTTTTCCAATTGAAGTGACCCCCATCGCAACAAGATCACAGTCCGAATTCGTTGAGTAGCCCTGGAAGTTTCTATAAAGCTTTCCTTCTTTTTGTGCCACAGCAAGTTCATCTGTGGGTTTGGCAAAATGATCCATACCAATATATTCATAGCCGGCATTAATAAGCTTATTCGTGACCTGCTGTAAAATAGCCAGTTTGGCTTCTGCGGAAGGTAAATCATCAGCATTTATTTGTCGTTGTGTTTTAAACATCTCTGGTAAATGTGCATAATTAAAAACCGATAATCTATCCGGCTCTAAATCCAGCACTTTATCAACGGTTTCATTAAAACTTGTCACAGTTTGAAAAGGTAAACCATAAATCAAATCCAGACTAATAGAATGAAATTTATTTTTTCTTGCAGCAAGAATAACATCTCGCGTTTCTTTATAACTTTGAATTCGGTTAACCGCTTGTTGTACTTTCGGATTAAAATCCTGCACCCCTAAACTAATGCGATTAAAACCCAATTTTCTTAATAAATTAATTGATGAACCATTCACTTCACGCGGATCAAGCTCAATTGAATATTCACCACTATCATCATCCAGCAAGGTGAAGTGTCGCCGCGTTTGTTCCATTAATTCCGTCATTTGCGCATGACTAATAAAAGTTGGCGTGCCTCCACCCCAATGCAACTGATGAACAACTCGAGTAGACTTAAAAAGAGCACCTTGTAAAGCTAACTCTTTATATAGAGCATCAAGATAAGGCTGAGCATGGTTACGGTTTTTAGTAACAATTTTATTACAACCGCAGTAATAGCAAATCGTATCGCAAAACGGAATATGAAAATACAACGACAACGGTGTATTGCGTTCATTACTCAATTTCACCTGTTGATAATAATCTTCCTCTGTGAAATTTTCAGAAAACTGAATAGCAGTAGGATATGAAGTATAACGAGGCCCGGATTTATCATACTTTTTAATTAAATCATTATTGAATACAAGTTCAGTCACAAAGCTTTTCCTGTGAATTTAAAACAACAATTTTACTGGAATTTGATATTACTTAATATGACTCAGATCAAGTAGAACTTATTCTTCAGTCAACAAACCTTTACCATGAGTCTCATTCTTGAATTTTTCCTGCTGCGGCAGAAAAAAGATCATGATATTTTTCAACATCTTTGGCGTCCAGCATAAAAACACCCTCGCCACCATATTCAAAACTTAACCACATAAACGGAACTTCAGGGAAACGTTCAGCTAAAGCCTGTTCGCTATTACCCACTTCTACAATTAAAACACCATTCGGATTAAGGTGATGTTTTGCATCGCGCAACATTGGAATAACCAAATCCAGACCATTATCACCTGCAGTTAAACCAAGTTCAGGTTCGTGACGATATTCATCCGGCAAATTAGCCATGTCTTCAGCATCAACATAAGGCGGGTTACTGACAATAAGATCATAACGTCGTTCTTGTAAATTACTAAATAAATCAGACTCTATTATCGTTAAACGATTCTCAAGTTGATGTTTAACTTTATTTTTATCCGCAACGTCAAGCGCAGCTTTTGATATATCTGCAGCATCAACCTTTGCAGCAGGAAAGGCCATTGCACAAGCAATCGCAATACAACCGCTGCCGGTACATAAATCTAAAATACGATTTACTTTATCAGGTGAAATCCATGGCTGAAACTGTTCAGCTATTAACTCGGCAATCGGTGAGCGTGGGACCAGAACATGTTCATTCACATAAAAAGGTAAACCTGCAAACCAGGCCTCATGCGTGAGATAAGCGGCAGGTTGTCGGCTCTCAATTCTTTTTTGAAATAATTCATTAACCGTAGCAATATTTTCTTTAGACAAACTTTTGTCTAATCTTTCATCACTGTAATCAGGTGTTTCTTTTAAGGCAAAAAAAGCAAGGCCCGCGGCTTCATCCAGTGCATTGTCCGTACCATGACCGTAATAAAGCGATGCTTCATCAAACGCAGAAGCCCCAAAATGAATCATGTCACGTAAGCTTTTAACTGTAGTTAAATCAATTTTAGTCAAATTTGAAATAGTCTCACTCACTATGCTGTTGGCTTTTTTGCATGTTTCGGACGAAAAGCTTTTATAAAGGATTCATCTGTTTCCAGATAAGGGCCTTCGAGTAAATCAATGCAATACGGCACTGCAGGAAAAACCGCATTCATACAATCTGCAATCGCCGAAGGTTTGCCGGGTAAATTAATGATCAAAGATTGGCCGCGTATGCCGGCAATTTGTCGCGATAAAATGGCCGTCGGCACAAACTGTAATGATACCGCACGCATTTGTTCGCCAAAACCATCCAGAATTTTACTGCATACCGCAAGCGTTGCTTCAGGTGTAATATCACGCAACGCCGGGCCTGTGCCACCAGTTGTTACAATCAAACAGCAACCCTCATCATCAGCTAATTCTTTTAATGCGGCTTCCACCTGATCTTGCTCATCAGGAACAATACGCGCTACTGCCTGCCACTCACAACTTAATGCTTTGGATAACCAATCCTGCATAGCCGGACCACCCAAATCTTCATATTCACCACGACTCGCTCTATCTGAGACGGTCACAAAACCAATTCGTATTGTTGTCATTTCTACCCTCTAAATGTTTTTAACAGAGACCACCCAACATTAATTAGATAACACTTTACTCGTCATCATCAATAAAATGTTCAATACCATTTATAGTTTTCTCAGCTTCTTCGGCTAATCGATTTTTAAAAATATATGTCCCAATCAGCGGCGGAATCCAGAAATCAGGAACAATATCAACATCGTATATGATTTTAGTTGTTTCATCTTCATCAATAATCTGCCACAAAGTTTTACCATAACTGAGATCGCTTTTTTTCGGATCAACAATTGACTTAATGTAACCCCGACCAAGCTCGGTCACCGTCGTAACATGAGTAATGCTTTGACAAAAAATAAATACACAACCCTCACTACGTATGCGTACGATATGAACATCACCCTCTGATTCAAGTAGTTCACTTTCTTTTATAGAGTCAGTAAGCTCCTTAAGGTTTTCAAAATCCAGTAAAGTGCCATAAATCGAGTCGTAATCAGCATCAATGCGCATTTCAAGATGCAACACAAAGTGACCATCAATCTCATCAACTTTTAATTTTAAAAGTTCGCCAGCATGGGGAAGACTGTTAAAACTCAGACTTAAATAAGTAAAAACGATAAAAATAAGATTTTTTGAATTTTTAATCTCTTGTCCCCTTTATCCTTTAAATCCCTGACGTAGCACTTAGATAACCTAATCTAGCATTAATTCAATCGCAGAATAAAACAGGTCGCGATTTTTTTACTAATTTAGTGGATATATCTGACTAGGTACATAAATTTAAGCTTTGTGGAGGGATTGTAGGGCACTTCCCTGTGCCCTATCCTACGGATTCGCTGCGCTCACAAAAAATCGTTCCTGACGATTTTTTCGAACCACCTTTTATTTATATCGAGGGTTCGAATACCTCAAGCCCGTGATAAATAAAAAAGCCCCCTAAAGAACCAGGGGGCTTTTTTATTTATTGGCGGAGAAGGAGGGATTCGAACCCTCGATAGGGATAAACCTATACACACTTTCCAGGCGTGCGCCTTCAGCCGCTCGGCCACTTCTCCAAAACCTCAGAAACTACCCTATAGGCTAATTTTAAGGACGCGCAAGGGTAAACCAGATGATCATTTTAAGCAATTTAAAGCAATACCCCACTAATAGGCATATAAAAATTATGTAAATATTTGCCATTTATACACTTAATGTGATGCACGTCACATATAAGAATGTTATAATATACTCGTTTTATTGGTCATGTCGTTCCCCCCAAACACATGACTTTTAACTATGCTTATAATTAGCATCACAGTTCAGAACCGCTAAATATTAGAAATACAGCAGGAAGTTATTATGCGTAAATCTTTACCCTACATAGCCGGTTTGTCCCTCATTCTCATTGTGCTTAATGCCTGTGCTCCTCAAAAACCGGCCTTACAACACGTTCGTGATGCAGGTGTATTACATGTATTAACACGTAATGCTGCTACCACCTATTTTAGTGGCCCGCATGGCCCGGAAGGTTTGGAATACGAATTAACTAAAGCATTTGCTGACTATTTAGGTGTTTCTCTGAGAATAAGCACTGAAGATAATTTAAAAAACATGCTCAATAAAGTTGAGAATAGTGATGTTGACTTTGCAGCGGCAGGCTTAACCGTTACCGCTGAACGTAAAAAAACACTCCGTTTTTCAGAGAGTTACCAGTCCATAACACAGCAACTGGTTTACCACCGAAGCATGCCCCGCCCGAAAAAAATAGATGATGCGATTGAAGGTATGATGGAAGTCATTGCCAACAGTAGCCACGTTGAAAAACTTAAAGAGCTAAAAAAACAACATCCGGATCTTAGCTGGAATGAAAATAAAGATACCGGCAGTATAGAACTCCTGAACCTGGTTGATGAAAATATCATTGATTTTACTGTTGCCGATTCAAATGAAGTCTTACTCACTCGCCGTTTTCACCCCAACCTGCGTATTGCTTTTGATATTTCAAAGCCACAGGATTTAGCCTGGGCCTTTGCAAAAAATGGGGATAATTCTCTTTATGAGGAAGCTAATAAATTCCTGAAAAACTATAAAAAATCAGGGCAGCTTGCACAGCTTTTAAAACGCCATTACAACCATGCGCGTAATTACGATTATGCAGGCACTCCAACCTATCTCGGTCATGTTCGTTATCGCCTGCCACGTTATCAACAAATGTTTGAGCAAGCAGGTGAGCTGAATAATATTGACTGGCAACTTCTTGCAGCGGTGGCTTATCAGGAATCACACTGGAATCCTCGTGCTATTTCACCCACTGGGGTAAAAGGCATAATGATGCTGACAAAAGTTACCGCAAAAGATCTGGGGGTTGAAGATCGCACCGTTCCGGCACAAAGTATAAAAGGTGGCGCACAATATCTACGCGAGTTATCCGAAATGTTCCCAGCTGAAATCAGCAAACTGGACAAACTGTGGTTCACTCTTGCCGCCTATAATGTGGGTATTGGTCATTTAGCTGATGCACGCTTAATTACCAAACAACGTGGTGGCAACCCGGATAAATGGATTGATGTAAAAGAAAATTTACCTTTATTACGCCTTAAACGCTGGTATAAAAAAACCCGTTATGGCTATGCGCGCGGTAATGAACCGGTTAAATATGTCGAAAATATTCGCAGTTACTATGACATTTTGCACTGGCATTTAGCGAAAGAAAATCCACAAGAAAATATTGCCTACCTTTCTCCTGCTCTGTAATTTTTGGCCTTATTAAGCCCCTTATCTAAAAATCACTAATTAGCACGTAAAACTGTGAATTCCGTCTCATAAAGCGTAGTTAGCATTAACACACTCGTAACTTATTGTTTCTATTGATATTTTATCCATATTCAATACGATAGCAATAAAATTAAACTTCTTGGTGAAAAGTCAGGCTAATTCCCATAAAAATGTGGCTATTTGTTGCTAAAATCTATTTAAAAAGCATTTTTAATATAAATTCATACGTTTTTGCTAAAGATAGATCGCTAACTGCCGTTATATTAATAGAATAAGGGAGGAGCATTAGCTCAAATTTTTGCCGTTTATTTTTATTTTCAAATGGATAATGCAAGCGTGAAACCATACATAGCAGATGATGCCACATCATCTAGTAATAACAATAAAGTCAGCTTTACTACCCAGCGAGTGGAAGAACTTTGGGCCGAGCTTTCCAAAGCATGGCCGGCAATTAAAAATAATCCTGATACTGCGGAAAAAATTGAAAAGCTATGGGAAATCCTCAAGGCTTCAGGCAATAGCCATATCGAAATAAGCAAAGAAATTCAAAACCTGATTAGTAATAACACAGTAGATTCTGATTTCACACAAAGCCCGGCAATTAACCCAGGCGACACAATATCAAACGACATTAAAACTAAAGCAGTCGATACTGCAACACAAGCTGATGACGAGATTGATCACTTGCTCGCAGAAATCCTTGGTGATGACTATAAACAGGAAATAACTCATTCACCCAGCCAAACATATAATGAAGAAAATAAAACTGAAGCAACAAGCAATAATGGCGGCACTGAAGAACTGGATAAACTGGTTGCATCCATTCTGGGGGACGATTGGTTAAAAGAAGAATCAAGCACAACGAACAGCATCTCGTCAGATAACAAACAAGCAGCTAAAACTATAGCAAACATTAAAACGTCCGAAAGCAGCAATTTAATTTTTAAAACGGATCATAATATTGATAGTTTAGTGTCTTCAATTATTGGTAATGATTCAAATGAAGAAGTGATTAAACTCACAACAAATGAAGTTCGTACGGAAAACCAAAAGCTCATTGATGACAAAGAAGATATTGATCGGCTGTTAAATGACATTATTAATAAAGATACCGATGCTGTCGATACAACTTCCAGCTTAAGCAATATTACGGATGACAAAAATACCGACGATCTTATTAAAGACATATTAGAAGAAAAAATAGAGACAAACATTATAGAAGAAAATGAGTTAAATGAAGAAGAAACAATTATATCTGGCATCAATGAAAACACATCATTTCAGACATCAGATAGTTGTAAATCCAATAAAGTAACTCCAGCACCAATGCTTAATACGGCAGAAACCAGCACAGCTTACAAACAACCTGAAAAAGAAAGCAACAACACCTTAATAATTATAATACTCATAATATTAATACTTGCATGCATTGGTATTTGGAAATTATTCTTTAGCAACAATGAAAACATTACGGAAAATATGATAATAAAAGAAACATATACTGCTACAGCTTCAACTACCGAAGAAGACAACGCTGTTATCGAAGAAACATATACTCCGGAAAAAACATATAAAACCAAACCGGAATACACGCCTAAAACATATCAATATGAAACAGAGGATGAAGCTGAATATATTCCATCTACAATAGAATCAGCTACGAACTACGTTGAACCTGACTCTTCTGTATCAAGCTACTATACACCTGCTGAAACAAATGAGAATAATATAACCATTACTCTTAACACAGCAGAAACAGCCATAGCAGAAAATGATTCGACTATATTTAATGAAAATATTACTGCAATAGAAATAGAACCCCTGGTAGATGATAATGTCGATACTATAGAAAAATTAGTTGAAACAACATCACCAACTGAAACACTTGTTGTAAATGAACTTATCTTAGAAGAATCAAAAATTGGAAAAACAGAAAAAGTTAAAGTAGAAAAACCAGTAAAAATCATCGCCAGACGTAAAGTTATTATTCATGTAATAATCAAAGGTGATACATTATGGGCCATTGCCAAACGTTACGTGAATAATCCATATCGATACCC
>JAUWUS010000015.1 GCA_030617815.1 Gammaproteobacteria bacterium | reverse complement strand
CAGGGTGCCAGGTAACACCTGGGGGGCGCGAGCCTACGGAAAGTGCAGCAGAAAATATACCGCCTAAGGTTCTTTTCGAAGAAAACGGTAAGGTTGAAATGGTGCGGTAAGAGCGCACCGCGTCGGTGGCAACATTCGACGGCATGGTAAACCCCACTCGGAGCAAGACCAAATAGGGGAACAATGTGTGGCCCACACAGTTCCCGGGTAGGTTGCTTGAGGATTATGGCGACATAATTCCAGATGAATGACTGTCCACGACAGAACCCGGCTTATCGGCCAACTCCATTTTATTTTTCTTTAACTTTTACGATATTGCTCAATTAATGAACAATATTGACTCTAAATAGCTCTTATTCTACTTTAAGTAAAATTTATAACCTATTGATTTATCAGGTTTATTTTTCTCTTGCTTTACTCCTTTTTTACCTCTCTCCACCTCTCAAAAGTGCGCTAAGTCCTTGTCCTATAAGCAAAATGTGGACTAGTCGACTTGCAGTATGGTGATTTACTCACTATAGTGTCTATAAGTGGATGATTGTGGGTAGAAGTGGATCATAAAGTAATAAATAAGCTTTAGGTCTAATTCTAAAATTGGAGGGGTCGGAACGTGTTCCGAGGAGTTAATACACTAAACCTGGATGCGAAGGGTCGCATGGCTGTGCCGAGTAAATATCGGGAAAGCTTGCAGTCTCAGTGTGCCGGTCAGTTAGTGGTCACTGTCGATCGCAGTGATGCCTGTCTGTTGCTTTATCCCTTACCTGAATGGGAAGAGATTGAGCGCAAACTCGTGCGTCTCGGAAACCTCAATAACCAAGCCCGCCGTTTACAACGCCTACTTATTGGCCATGCGACCGAAGTTGAAATGGACAATAACGGTCGAATTCTCGTACCCCCACCACTTAGAGAATTTGCCAATCTGGACAAACGTATCGCTTTAACTGGCCAGGGTAACAAGTTTGAAATCTGGGATGAGCAGACCTGGATTACTGAACGTGATAGCTGGGTGGCAGATAATAATACAGACGAAGCCTTATCCGCAGAACTGGAGTCCTTGTCATTGTGACCGTGAGTACATCAAGTACGCTAATTCACAAGCCAGTTCTTTTGGAGGAAACACTCACCGCACTAAATATTAAACCTGCCGGCTGTTACGTTGATGGGACCTTTGGTCGTGGTGGGCATAGCCAGGAGATTATCAAACAGTTAGGTGAAAACGGTAAGTTACTCGCTTTTGATAAAGACCCAGAAGCCATCATGCAAGCAAATGCCATTGCTGCGAATGATGATCGCCTTCATGTTAAGCAAGGTTCGTTTACTCAACTTAAGCAAATTATAAATGAACTCGGTTGGCAGGGAAAAGTAGATGGTATTTTTCTTGACCTTGGCGTTTCTTCGCCGCAACTCGATGATGCAGAACGTGGTTTTAGTTTTCGCTTTGACGGTCCTTTAGATATGCGTATGGATCCTGAGCATGGCATCTCAGCATCACAGTGGCTCGCAAGTGCAGAAGAACGAGATATTATGATGGTGTTGTTTGATTACGGTGAAGAAAAATTTGCTCGCCGTATTGCCAGCGCTATTGTTACCGCAAGACAAGAACAGCCCATTAATACAACAAAGCAATTAGCATCAATCGTTGCTGCCGCGAATCCTTCTCGAGAACGAAATAAAGATCCCTCAACACGCACTTTTCAGGCCATTCGTATTTTTATTAATCAGGAATTAGAAGATTTAAAAACCTGTTTAGCGCAAGCCGTTGAAATTCTTGCACCGGGTGGGCGTCTGGTGGTGATTAGTTTCCATTCTTTGGAAGACAGAATTGTAAAACGTTTTATTCGTGAGCAATGTAAAGGTGATGATTTTCCTTTGGATTTGCCGGTGATGCATACACAGCTTAATCAAAATATGAAAATGATTGGCAAAGCGATTAAAGCAGGGCGAGCTGAGTTAGATGAAAATCCGCGTGCACGTAGCGCCGTTATGCGTGTAGCGGAGCGTTTAATATGAAATTAGTGATGGCATTAGCACTTATTGTTTTAGCTTCTTCACTGGGCGTTGTTTATGCAAAACACCAGTCGCGTAAATTGTTTGTTGAACTGGATATATTAAAAAAAGAACGTGATGAAATGAATGTTGAATGGGGGCAGTTACAGCTGGAACAAAGTACTCTGGCAACACACGGTCGCATCGAACGTACTGCAAAAAAGCATTTAGGTATGGTTACGCCTGAATATAAACAAGTTTTAATTGTGAGACCTTAAATAATAATGCGTCAACAAGTTCACAGTCCAGTTAGTCACTTCCGCTTACTTGTGGTGGTGGGGATTGTTTTTGCTGTGGCCGCTGTTATGTTATGGCGGGCTGTTGATTTGCACGTTTTTAATAAAGAATTTTTACAATCTCAAGGCAATGCACGTTATATGCGTACTATGCCAGTTGCGGCACACCGGGGAGTGATCACTGATCGTCATGGTGAGCCTCTTGCCGTAAGCACACCGGTTGATTCAGTATGGATTAATCCTGCCGAGTTTCTGACAGCAAGAACGTCATGGAATAAATTAACACGTTTACTTTCATTGAAGACAGATAAAGTTGAACGTTTAGTTTTACAACGTAAAAAACGTGAATTTGTGTATTTAAAACGTCATATTCGTCCTGATTTGGCAGAACAAGTTGCGGCACTAAATATTGCCGGGGTTTATTTGCAGCGTGAATATCGTCGTTATTATCCAGCAGGTGAAGTTGCTGCACATGTTCTAGGATTTACCAATATTGATGATGTAGGGCAAGAAGGTCTTGAGCTTGCTTATAATGACTGGTTGCGGGGTGAGTCGGGTCGCAAAATGGTGATTAAAGATCGTTTGGGACGAACCATTAAACATGTAGAGTCCATTCAAGCTGCTCAGCCGGGTAAAGATTTAACCTTAAGCATTGATCGTCGCTTACAATATTTAACTTACCGTGAATTAAAACGTGCAGTTCTTCAGTACAAGGCAAAATCAGGTTCAGCTATTATTTTAGATACCCAAACGGGTGAAGTGTTAGCGATGGTGAACCAACCCTCTTATAACCCGAATAATCGCAGTAAATTAAACAGTTATCGTTTACGCAATCGCGCAGTAACAGATGTGTTTGAACCTGGTTCAACCATTAAACCTTTTACTGTTGCTGCGGCTCTGGAAAGTGGACGATTTAAACCAAACAGCATTGTTAATACCAGTCCAGGTTATTTCCGTATAGGAAAATATGTTGTGCAGGATATTAAGAATTACGGACGAATTAATTTGTCGACTATTATGGCGAAGTCCAGCAATGTCGGTGCAAGTAAACTCGCTTTAGCAATATCAGCTAAAAACTTAACGGATGTACATACCCGTATAGGATTTGGTTTTGTTACTGGCAGCGGTTTTCCCGGAGAAGTCGGTGGCATTATGAATATGCCAACGGAAAAACAATTAGTAGAAAGAGCAACGCTTTCTTATGGTTATGGTTTATCGGTTACACCTCTGCAACTTGTGCGTGCTTATGCTGCTATCGCAAATGATGGTGTTATGCCTCATATGAGTTTTATTAAAGTTGATCAGGCCGAAAATAAAACAAGAGTTTTGTCAGAAAAATATGCAAAACAAATACGTGAGATGTTAGAAGTCGTTGTGAGTAAAAAAGGCACGGGTTACCGTGCGGCAGTATCCGGTTATCGTATTGCGGGTAAGACTGGCACAGTAAAAAAAGCCAGCGCAGGCGGTTATAGTGATGACCGTTATGTCGCTGTGTTTGCTGGTATGGCACCGGCAAGCAAGCCACGACTTGCTATGGTTGTGACAATTAACGAACCTCGCGGTGATGTTTATTACGGTGGCAAAATCGCAGCACCTGTTTTTTCTAAAGTCATGTCAGGTGCTTTACGTTTACTGGATATCGCTCCTGATAATATTCCAAATAAGTCTGTGCACCTTACTGACGCGTCAACGGTAAAGATGGGAGGAGCATTTTAATGGTCTCTCACTTTAAACAGTTTTCAATAAAACTGAATGATTTGTTAAACGGTTATTTTACGGATGATAAATTAAACAAAATAACAATAAAAGGTTTAAGCCTTGACAGCCGTAAGATTAAATCAGGTGATTTGTTTTTCGCAATTAGTGGTGAAAAAATTGATGGTGTTGAGTTCATTAACAGTGCTATAGAAAAAGGTGCCGCCGCTGTTTTGTGGGAAACAAACGCTGAGGTTGATGCAATCAAGATTAACTGGCGCAAAACAGCAAAAGGTCTTGATGTGCCGATTATTGCTATACCTGACTTAACTCAATTAGTGGGCGAGTTTGCTAATCGTTTTTATGCGAGTCCTTCAGATAATATTTCTGTATATGGTGTAACCGGAACAAATGGAAAAACATCATGTGCAGACTTTATCGCACAAATGCTAAGTATTGATACACCCTGTGGTTTGCTGGGAACATTGGGTCAAGGACTTTATCCTGATTTAGAAGAAACCGGGTTCACTACCCCGGACGCTATTTCCTGCCATCAATGGCTAGCTGATATTCAGTTATCACAAGCAAAATATGCGGTTATGGAAGTATCCTCACATGCGCTTACTCAGGGAAGAGTAAATGGCATTCATTTTGATGGCGCGGTTTTTACAAATCTAAGTCGTGATCATCTTGATTTTCATGGTGATATGGAAAGTTACATAAATGCAAAATTAAAATTATTTAAATTTCCTGGATTACAGGATGCAATTATAAATGTAGATGATGAAGTGGGTAGAAATATTGCGCAAAGTTTAGCAAGTAGTGTTCGTTGTATTCGATATGGCTTAAATAAAACATTTAACCCTGATGTATATGGTTCGAATGTTAATTTAGATCAGAATGGTTTATCAATGACAGTGAATACACCCTGGGGTGAAGGACAGTTAACGTCACCGGTAATTGGTGATTTTAATGCAAGTAACTTACTGGCTGTTTTATCTGTCATGTTAGTGCAAGGTATTGAGTTTAATGATGCACTAAAACGATTAACTGCAATTAAAAGTGTACCAGGTCGTATGCAACGTTTTGGTGGCGGTGAACGTCCTTTGGTTGTTGTTGATTTTGCACATACTCCCGATGCACTGGAACAAGTTTTAAATTCTTTGCGTCAGCACACTCAGCATAATCTATGGTGTGTGTTTGGCTGCGGCGGTGATCGTGATAAAGGTAAACGTCCACTAATGGGGACGATAGCTGAAGATAAAGCAGATTATGTTGTTTTGACAAATGATAATCCAAGAAGTGAATCATCAGAAAAAATTATTAAAGATATTCAGGCCGGTATGAAAGGAGATAAGAATATCTCTATTGAAATCGATCGACATAGTGCGATTCATTTTGCTATTACTGAGGCAAAAGCAGGTGATGTTGTTTTAATTGCGGGTAAAGGGCATGAAAATTATCAGCTCATTGGTGATAAAAAATATCCTTTTAATGATGCAGAAGAAGTAAAACAGCAACTTGAGGTATATGCAGGATGAAGTCAGTTAATTCATCAAATTCATTTACTATGATGCTTGCTGAAGTAGCAAATATTTTGTCTGCTGAAATGATTGGGGAAAATATAAAAATAAATGGCATTTCTACGGATACCCGAACCATTAAAGGTGGCGAATTATTTCTGGCATTAAAAGGTCCTAACTTTGATGGACATAATTTTGTGAAACAAGCACTTGATAATGGTGCAGTTGCCTGTTTAGTTCAACAACAAGTTGACGCTGAACATTGTGTTATTACAAAAAATACACACCAAGCATTAGGTTTATTAGCAAAAGCATGGCGGCAGAAATTTAACCAGCCTGTTTTTGCGATTACAGGTAGTAACGGAAAAACCACTGTTAAAGAAATGATAGCCAGTATCGTTAAACAGGATCAATCTGTGGTGGCAACACACGGAAACCTGAATAATGATATTGGTGTACCGCTGACTTTATTTAGATTAAATGAAAATTATGATGCAGCTGTTATTGAAATGGGTGCAAATCATTCAGGTGAAATTGAATATTTAACAAATATTACTTTACCAGATGTTGCTGTAATAACAAATATAGGTACTGCGCATTTAGAAGGTTTCGGCAGTATTGAAAAGACAGCAAAAGCAAAAAGCGAAATTTTTAAAGGACTGTCTAAATCGGGCTTCGCTATTATTAATGCAGATGACTCATTTTCAGATTATATGAAAAAAGTTTCAGGTAAACACAATGTGCTTAGTTTTGGAGTTAAGAATAAAGCAGATGTAATGTGTAAATGGGACTCTGGTACAGAAGGTAGTACTTTAAATGTAACGACACCAAAAGGTGATTGCAAAATAAAGCTCAAGTTACTGGGGTTTCATAATGTAATGAATGCTCTGGCCGCGGTTACTGCTTCGTTAGCAGCGGATTTTTCTCTACAAAGAATTGTAAACGGATTAGAAGATTTAAAACCTGTTAATGGTCGTTTACAAATAAAACATGGTTTTAATAATAGTCGTGTTATCGATGACACCTATAATGCAAATCCAACATCATTGCTTGCAGCATTAAATGTCTTGCATGATTTCCCCGGGAAGCGATTTTTAGCTTTAGGTGACATGGCTGAATTAGGTGATAACGAAGATAAATTACATATTGATGCAGGAATTTATGCCAAAGAAAGTGGTGTAGATTCTTTGTACTCATTTGGAAAACTGGCGGCGAAAGCGGCAAAAGAATTTGGTGGAAATGGATTTTGCTATGACAAGCATGAAGACATGATCGATGCTTTACGAGGTGAGCTTTCACAAGATGTAACACTGTTAGTGAAAGGCTCCAGAAGTATGCATATGGAAAATGTTGTGAATGCACTAACGATGGCAGAAGGTTAAAAAATGTTGTATCACTTAGCGCAATACTTACAGGAATTTCATAGCGGTTTTAATGTTTTTAATTATTTAACACTGCGAGCAATTCTTGGTGTTTTAACAGCATTATTAATTTCTCTTTTAATTGGTCCTTATATGATCAGAAAGTTGAGCAAATATAATGTCGGGCAAACGATTCGTGATGATGGTCCTGAATCACATTTAAGTAAGGCGGGTACACCAACCATGGGTGGTGCTCTTATTATTATTGCAATTGCAATTAGCACTTTGTTGTGGGCGAATTTGGAAAATCGTTTTATTTGGGTTGTGATTGCGGTGATGTTTATGTATGGCGCAATTGGTTGGGTTGATGATTATAAAAAACTTGTTAAAAAAGATCCTAAAGGACTCGCTTCACGTTATAAATATTTATGGCAATCAATTGCCGGCTTTGGTGTAGCAATATATTTGTTTGATTCAGCCGTATCACCGGTTGAAACACAATTAATTGTTCCTTTTTTCAAAGACATCATTATTCCATTAAGTGCAGTGTTATATGTATTACTCACATACTTTGTCATTGTTGGTACAAGTAACGCGGTGAATTTAACGGATGGTCTGGATGGCCTGGCTATTTTGCCTTCTGTTATGGTCGCGGGTGCTTTAGGTATTTTTGCTTATCTTTCCGGACACTCCGGTTTCGCTGAATACTTATCGATTCCTTATATTCCAGGTGTGGGTGAATTGGTTATTTTTTGTGGTGCGCTTGTTGGCGCAGGTCTCGGTTTCCTTTGGTTTAACACATACCCTGCAATGGTCTTTATGGGCGATGTTGGCGCTCTCGCACTAGGTGCGGCACTTGGGGTAGTTGCTGTAATGGTTCGTCAGGAGTTTGTCTTATTCATTATGGGTGGAGTATTTGTTGTTGAAACTTTGTCCGTCATTCTACAAGTGGCTTCATTTAAATTAACGGGCAAAAGAATCTTTCGCATGGCGCCATTGCATCATCATTTTGAATTGAAAGGATGGCCTGAACCCAGAGTGATTGTTCGTTTTTGGATTATTACGGTAATGCTTGTATTAATTGGTTTGGCATCACTAAAAATTCGGTAATGAAAAAAATAGATGTTGGCAGAAAAATTACAAATAGAGAGTAATGAATTAGATATTATGGATAGTTTGTCACACAAGCGCGTTCTTATTGTTGGTTTGGGCAAAACCGGATTGTCGTGTGCGCGTTATTTAAGTGCACATGGAGTTGAAGTTGCGATAACTGATAGTCGAGATCATCCTCCTGCTTTAAATGAATTGCAGGAAGCTTATCCTGATATTGCGGTATTTACAGGTGGTTTTAATACTGCAGCATTTAATCGTGCTACCTGTTTGATTGTTAGTCCTGGTATTTCATTACGTGAACCTTTAATTGCAGAAGCGCGTTTGCGTGGAACCGAAGTTGTTGGTGATATTGAACTGTTTGCACGTAATGTAGATGCGCCCGTTGTAGCAATAACAGGTTCTAATGGAAAGAGTACAGTGACATCATTGCTAGGCGAGATGGCAAAAGCTGCTGGTTTGGATGTGAGAGTTGGTGGCAATATTGGTGTGCCTGCCCTGGATTTATTACATGAGCCACGTCCGGATCTTTATGTGCTTGAATTATCAAGTTTTCAGTTAGAAACAACAGAGAGTTTAAATGCCTGTGCTGCCGCGATATTAAATATTAGTGAAGATCACATGGATCGCTATGCTGATTTAAATGATTACGCTGCAGCAAAAGCGAAAGTTTATTATGGTACGGGTACATTAGTTGTGAACCTTGATGATAAACGTGTTATGGCGACAGCAAATCTTACACGGCAAGGTCGAAATTTATCAGGTTTTACTACAAGTACACCTAAAGAAAAACAATTTGGCATTTGCAATAAAGATAATGAAGATTATTTATGTTTTGGCGCTGAACGGTTAATAGCGGTATCTGAATTAAAAATCAAAGGACAACATAATATTGCTAATGCTTTAGCTGCACTTGCGTTAGGTCAGGAAGCGAATATTCCTTTGGCTGCAATGTTAGTCGCATTAAAAGAATTTTCCGGTTTACCTCATCGTAGCCAGTGGATTGCAGAAAAAAATGGTGTGTCCTGGTATAACGATTCGAAAGCAACCAATGTTGGTGCAGCGATTGCTGCCATTAATGGCATTAAGGCAAATAGAATTATTCTCATTGCCGGTGGTCAGGCAAAAGGCCAGGATTTTTCTCCTTTAAAAGAAGTTGTTAAAAATAAAGTAAAACATCTTGTTTTATTGGGCGAAGATGCAGAGCTTCTTAATAATAAGTTATCAGATTATACAGAAGTGAGTTTTGCAAATGATTTATCTGAAGCAGTTAAAAAAGCAAATAAAATTGCTACAGCGGGTGATGTAGTCTTGCTTTCTCCTGCTTGTGCCAGTTTTGATATGTATTCCGGTTATGAGCAGCGCGGTGATTTATTTATTGTGGCCGTTAAGGAGGTATTGTCATGAGCGTAATACCTTTACCGCAAAACTATGCAAACAGGTTCTCAGCTAAAACAAAAGCTAGTTCATTTGTTGAAAATATAGATCTTTCATTACTGTTGAGTGCTTTAATTTTATTAGGTCTTGGTTTAGTGATGGTTGCATCATCATCTATTTCTATTGCTGAGCGTCAATTATCTGATCCACTATATTATTTTTGGCATCAATTTTCATATTCAATTATTGGTCTTATTGCTGCCGTTGTTGTATTTAAAATCCCACTCGACTTTTTACAAAAAACCGGACCAGTACTCATTGTTATTAGCCTATTTTTATTACTGCTGGTATTAATTCCGGGTCTGGGTAAAGAAGTCAATGGTAGTAAACGCTGGTTAGACCTTGGCATTATCTCATTACAGGTGTCTGAGTTTGTTAAACTTGCTACGGTTATTTATCTGGCTGGTTATCTGGTTCGTCATAATGAAGAAGTACGAACAAACCTGAGTGGTTTCTTACGTCCCTTGGCGTTGATATTTTTTGTTTCCTTGTTGTTGATTCTTGAACCTGACTTTGGTGCGGTGGCTGTTATTGCGATGACAGCAATGGGTATGTTGTGGTTAGGTGGAGCAAGTTTCTTTCAGTTTATTTTTCTATTATTGACTATGACAGCAGTGTTATCGCTGGTTGCGATTTCTTCTCCATATCGACTGGAACGATTAACAACATTTCTTAATCCATGGGCAGATCCCTTTAATAGTGGTTTTCAGTTAACTCAGGCATTAATTGCTTTTGGTCGGGGTGAGTGGTTTGGCGTTGGTCTGGGCTCAAGCGTGCAAAAATTATTTTATTTACCTGAAGCGCATACAGATTTTGTTTTTGCAGTGCTGGCGGAAGAGTTAGGTTTGTTTAGTGTCATGATTGTTATTGCACTTTTTTGTTTTATTGTTATACGCGCACTAATGATTGGGCGACGTGCAGAAAAACGTGAACGGCCTTTTACTGCTTTTCTTGCCTATGGTCTTGGTATTTGGCTAGGTTTACAGGCATTTATAAACGTTGGTGTGAACATGGGAGTGTTACCAACAAAAGGTTTAACTCTGCCACTAATGAGTTATGGCGGAAGTAGTTTAATTATTATGTGTGTTGTTATTGCTATGTTGCTTCGCGCTGATTATGAAACGAGACAATTTGATCGTTCAAGTCAAAGTAAAAATAAAAGAGCGTCAACAGGAGCTCTGTCATGGTGAATCCAGTTAAAGAATATCAAGTAAAACATATTTTGATCGCAGCGGGTGGAACAGGCGGTCATGTTTATCCTGCACTTGCTGTTGCTGATTATTTACGTGAGCAAGATGTAAGAATTACATGGCTGGGAACAAAAAATGGATTAGAACATCGGGTTATCCCTGCTGCAAATATCCCATTGGAAATTATTAGTATTAGTGGTCTACGTGGTAAAGGTTTTTTGAATTTATTGTTTGTGCCGATGAAGCTGGTTTTTGCTGTTGCTCAAACTATTAAAATATTCTGGAGAGTTAAACCAGATGCTGTTCTGGGGATGGGTGGGTTTGTTAGCGGACCATGTGGGTTAGCTGCTTTTATATTACGAAAGCCTTTATATTTACATGAACAAAATGCAATACCGGGGTTAACAAATAAAGTATTAAGTTATTTGGCAACAACAGTAATGCAAGCTTTTCCAGATAGTTTTAAAAATAACAGGAATGTTATTGCAGTAGGTAATCCAGTTCGAAAAGAAATTTCTGAATTAGCTGAACCGGAAATAAGAATAGCTGCACATAAAGATAACATTCGTTTACTTATAGTTGGTGGAAGCCTGGGTGCGCAAGCCTTGAATGAAGGTGTGCCGCAAGCATTATCTGAGATAACTGAAGAATTACAACCTGATGTCTGGCACCAAACAGGAAAAAACAAACTTGATACGACCATTACAAATTATAAAAAAGTAAATGTTGAAGTTAAAGTTACGGAGTTTATTGAAAATATGGCAGAAGCGTATGCCTGGGCGGATTTAGTTATTTGTCGAGCAGGAGCGTTGACTATTTCTGAATTAGCGAATGCAGGTGTTGCTGCGATTTTAGTTCCTTATCCTTATGCGGTTGATGACCATCAAACTGCAAATGCACAATATTTAACGAATGCTGGAGCAGCTATTTTAATTCAACAAGAGCAATTAATGCCAAAACTCAAAGAAACAATTACAGAACTTTTACAAACAGGCAGAACAAGATTGATTAAAATGGCAAAGGCCGCAAGAGAATTATCTAAACCTGATGCGACTAAAATAGTGGCTGAAATATGTTTAGGGGTGTCACATGGTTAAAAATCTTGATTTAGCACAGTTACGTGATGAACCCAGTATGGGACGTATTCGCTGCATTCACTTTGTGGGTATTGGCGGTGTCGGTATGGGTGGCATTGCGGAAGTTATGTTGAATTTAGGCTATGACATTAGTGGCTCTGATTTAAATGAAAATGCGGTGACTCAAAGATTGAGTAAATTGGGTGCAAATATTTATTTTGGTCATGCTGCTGAAAACTTACGTGATTGTGATGTGGTTGTGGTTTCAACAGCTGTAAAAGAAGATAACCCTGAAGTTATTGCAGCACATAAGCAACGTATTCCGGTTGTACCTCGAGCAGAAATGCTAGCGGAGTTAATGCGTTTTCGTTATGGCATCGCGGTTGCAGGGACACACGGTAAAACAACAACAACAAGTTTAGTTGCCAGTGTTTTAGCTGAAGGTGGCTTTGATCCGACGTTTGTTATTGGTGGCCGATTAAACAGTGCCGGCACTAATGCACGTTTAGGTGAAAGCCATTATTTAGTGGCTGAAGCGGATGAAAGTGATGCTTCATTTATGCATTTACAACCAATGATGGCAGTTGTTACCAATATAGATGCTGATCATATGGAAACGTATGGAGGTGACTTTGAAAAATTACGTCAAACGTTTATAGAATTTTTACATCACCTTCCTTTTTATGGTCTTGCTATTTTATGCATCGATGATGATGAAGTGCGTAATGTTATTCCACAAATCAATCGCCCTATGATTACTTACGGTTTTAGTGAAGATGCTGATATTCGTGCAACAGATTTAAAACAAGAAGGAAATAAAACATTTTTTTCTGTTGCAAAAAAAGGTAATGAAAACTGGCTTGAAATTACTTTGAATATGCCAGGCGAACATAATGTTTTAAATGCCCTGGCAGCAATTGCCGTTGCTAATGAAATTGGTGTGGATGCAGATGCAATACAAAAAGCACTATTAAATTTTGAAGGTATAGGCCGTCGTTTTCAAATTAATGGCGAGTACAAGGTTGGTAAAGCGAAAGTTATGCACATTGATGATTATGGTCATCATCCACGAGAAGTTGAAGCAACGATACAGGCTATTCGAAGCGGCTGGCCGGATAGACGTTTAGTGGTAGCTTTTCAACCACATCGTTATAGCCGTACTCGTGATTTATTTGAAGATTTTACTGCAGTGCTTTCAACGGTAGATGCATTAGTACTTCTGGAAATATTTGCTGCAGGTGAAACTGTGATTGCCGGTGCTGATGGTAGAAGTCTGGCAAGAGCGATACGCGCAAGAGGTCAGGTAGAACCCGTGTTTGTTGAAAATATAGAAGATCTTGCGACGACATTAAAAGGAGTACTAAAAGATGGTGACATTTTATTAACTTTAGGCGCCGGCAGTATTGGTGTAGCAGCTCAGAAATTAAAACAAGAACTGGTTGCTGCGTAAGATATGGGATTAGCCATGACAAAGGAAAATATGACAGCTAAAGGCATACTGCTAGAACATGAACCGATGTCACGCCATACATCATGGCGAGTAGGCGGTATTGCTGATCGTTTTTATCGTCCTGCTGATATTAATGATTTGGCTGAATATCTTAAGCATCTGGATTCAGACGAACCTGTTTTCTGGTTAGGTTTAGGTAGTAATTTATTAGTTAATGATGGTGGCATTCGTGGCACGGTTATTTGCACCAGTGGTGTAATAAATGAAATTAAGAGTATTGATGAAACGCATATTTATGTAGAAGCGGGAGTACCTAGTCCGAAGCTGGCAAAATTTTCAGCAAGGCTAGGTTTAACCGGAGCTGAATTTTTATCGGGTATTCCGGGCACTTTTGGTGGCGCATTAAAAATGAATGCAGGTGCGGTTGGCGGGGAAACTTGGGATATTGTTGAAAGTATAGAAACTATTGATGCAGAGGGAAAAATACATAAACGGACCGTGGAAGATTTTAATGTTTCTTATCGTCATGTGGAAAAGAAAAATAAAACGGCATCAGAAGTAGAAGAATGGTTTGTTTCTGCGGTTGTTAAATTAGCGGTTGGAAATAAAGAAGAGAGTTTGCAAAAAATTAAAAATCATTTAAATCGTCGCGGAGCGACTCAACCAACCCAACAACCCAATGCCGGTTCAGTATTTCGCAACCCTGAAGGTGATTATGCAGCAAGGTTGATTGAGAGTTGTGGTTTAAAGGATTTTTGTATTGGCGGAGCATGCGTTTCTGAAAAGCATGCCAATTTTATTATTAATACCGGTACGGCGACGGCTAAAGATATTGCTGCATTAATTAAAACAGTACATAAAAAAGTACTGCAACAACACGGTGTTAATTTGATTCGCGAAGTACAAATTGTGGGTGAGTTTAGTGAATAACCAGCTATCACAAACGCAACCTGAAGATTTTGGCAAAGTCGCTGTTTTAATGGGTGGCTGGTCAGCAGAGCGTGAAGTGTCATTAAACAGTGGCGATGCGGTGTTAACTGCTTTGCTAGAGAAAAATATTGATGCTTATAAAGTTGACGTTAAACGGGAATCGATTTTTGATGATTTAAAAAAAGGTCAGTTTGATCGTGTGTTTATTATTTTGCACGGACCGGGTGGCGAAGATGGTGTTATACAAAGTGTGCTTGAAATATTGCAGTTGCCTTATACAGGTAGTGGTGTACTTGCTTCAGCTCTTGCCATGGATAAATTACGTTGTAAGGAATTATTACAAGGTTCGGGATTGCCTACACCTGTTTATATGAAGTTAGAAGAAACAACCGATATGAGCTATGTCGGAGCGATATTAGGTTTTCCAATTATGGTTAAACCTGCGCTTGAAGGCTCAAGTATTGGAATAACTAAGGTTGAAGAAGAAACAGGTTTGAACAAAGCATGGCAAGTTGCGGCAGAGTATGGAGATAGCGTATTAGCTGAACAGTGGATCCATGGTGACGAATATACTGTTGCGATAGTAGGACAGACAGCTTTACCGGTTATTCGTCTTGAAACGAAGCGGGATTTTTATGATTACGCGGCAAAATATATTGATGATGATACTCAGTATCATTGCCCTTGTGGTCTTGATGCTGAAGAAGAATCACAGTTACAGCGATTAGCTCTATCTGCATTTGATGCGGTTGGTGCAAAAGGTTGGGGACGTGTTGATTTTATGTGTAATGAAGATGGTAAGCCTTCGATTATTGAAATTAACACTATACCTGGAATGACAAGCCATAGTTTGGTGCCGATGGCGGCTAAAGCAAACGGTTTTTCGTTTGCCGATCTTGTATTTAATATTTTATCTCAAACAATAGTTGAGGTGTAAAGATGTCACTTGCAAGAAAACAAGCTGCATATTTAAAAAAGAAAGAGTTAGCAGCTGTTTCATATAAATGGATGAACTGGTTTTTTCCTTTATTGCTTGGGTGTGTAGTTTTATTTTGGGCTGAAAATCATTTGAGTAATCCAGCTACGTTGCCGGTTAACAAGATTCGTGTACATGGTGCTTTTGTGAATGTTGATGAAGCGATGTTGCACCGTGCTGTTGCAGGTGTTGTTGCGGGTGGCTATTTTAATGTTGATGTCGAACGTGTACGGGAAGTTGTAGAGCAACTTGCCTGGGTGAGTAACGCATCTGTCAGGCGAGTGTGGCCGGATACTTTAAGTGTCAGCATTGTTGAACAGCAACCCGTTGCTATCTCTGAAAAAATGGGGTTAATAAATGCAAATGGGGATATTTTTAAACCATTAAATAAAATATTACCAGAATCATTACCTGTGTTTAATGGCAATCCTAAGCTAAATAAATTGATGTTAGCAAAATATTATGAAATGAATAAATTATTAGTTGTTATTAATCGACAGATTACTTATTTGAAAATTGATGCGCGACACGCTGTGGAATTAAAACTGGATAATGGTTTAAAAGTTGTACTTGGTCGGGGACATATAATTCCCCGGTTAGAGCGGTTTATGCATATATATCAGAAAACGCTGGCTGATCGTATTAATGAAATTGAAGTAATTGATTTACGTTATACCAATGGTATGGCGATAAGTTGGAAAAAGAAATTAAAAAATATTAAAAGCGCGTTAGGAGACATGAAGCATGTCTAAAAAAATGGAAAAAAATCTTATTGTAGGCCTGGATATAGGGACATCTAAAGTCGTTGCGATAGTGGGTGAAATTACACCGGATAATGAAGTTGAAATTATTGGTTTAGGTTCACATCCTTCACGTGGATTGAAAAAAGGTGTGGTG
Organism: Gammaproteobacteria bacterium; assembly: GCA_030617815.1. GTDB lineage: Bacteria > Pseudomonadota > Gammaproteobacteria > UBA6429 > Thiohalophilaceae > JAGLTQ01. The sequence goes on along the minus strand of JAUWUS010000015.1, from coordinate 19,331 downwards.
GTAAATATTGAGTCAACTGTGCAATCAATTCAACGCGCAATTGAAGAGGCTGAACTAATGTCCGGTTGTCAGATACATTCTGTTTATGCAGGTATCGCGGGCAGTCATGTACGTAGTTTAAATTCGCACGGCATTGTCGCGATTCGTGATAAAGAAGTTATGCCAGCAGATGTTGAGCGTGTTATTGATGCTGCTCGTGCAGTTGCTATACCTGCTGATCAAAAAATTCTGCACATATTACCTCAGGAATTCATTATTGATCAGCAAGAAAGTATACGTGAGCCTGTTGGTATGTCGGGTGTGAGGCTGGAAGCAAAAGTACATATGGTTACAGGTGCGGTGAGTGCAGCACAAAATATTATTAAATGTGTACGACGTTGTGGTCTTGAAGTAGATGACATTATTCTTGAACAACTTGCTTCAAGCCACTCAGTTTTAACAGACGATGAAAAAGAACTGGGTGTTTGTCTGGTTGATATAGGTGGCGGCACGACGGATATTGCTGTCTTTACTGAAGGTGCAATTCGCCATACGGCTGTTATTCCGATTGCGGGTGATCAAGTTACAAATGATATTGCAGTTGCTTTACGAACACCAACACAATATGCCGAAGAAATTAAAATTAAATATGCATGTGCATTAACACAACTTGCCAGTGTTGATGAAACAATCGAAGTGCCCAGTGTTGGTGATCGCCCAGACAGGCGTTTAGCTCGTCAAACCCTTGCTGAAGTTGTTGAGCCACGATATGAAGAGTTATTCACTTTGATTCATGCTGAATTACGTCGTAGTGGATTTGAAGATTTGTGTGCAGCAGGCATTGTCTTAACCGGTGGTAGTTCCAAGATGGAAGGGGCGGTTGAGTTAGCAGAAGAAATTTTCCATATGCCGGTACGTTTGGGGGTCCCTCAATATGTAACGGGGTTGGTTGATGTGGTTCGAAATCCAATACATTCCACGGGGGTGGGATTGTTGTTATTTGGATATCAGAATCGAGCAATGCGTGAGTCAGAAGCGCGGATGGGTAAAGGTTTTAAATCAGTGTGGAACCGGATGAAAAACTGGTTCCAAGGTAACTTTTAAATCAGTGTAATTTAAAAAAATCTCTGGCAACAGAGGGAGGGGTGAAAAATGAAATTTGAATTTATGGATACACAAAGTCAAAGTGCCGTTATTAAAGTGATTGGTGTTGGTGGCGGCGGTGGTAATGCTGTTGAACACATGGTGCAGGAAAATCTGGATGGTGTAGATTTTATTTGTGCTAACACTGATGCGCAGGCATTAAAAAATAGTTCTGCACGTACCGCGATACAAATTGGTACTAACATTACCAAAGGTTTAGGTGCAGGTGCGAATCCGGAAATTGGTCGTGAAGCAGCATTAGAAGATCGTGAACGTATCCAGGAAATATTAGAAGGTTCAGACATGATTTTCATTACGGCCGGAATGGGTGGTGGTACCGGGACAGGTGGAGCCCCTATTGTTGCTCAAGTAGCAAAAGAAATGGGTATTCTTACTGTTGCGGTTGTTACTCGTCCATTTTCGTTTGAAGGTAATAAGCGTATGGATATCGCTGCAAAGGGTATTGAAGAATTAAAAGGCTATGTTGATTCTTTAATTACTATTCCGAATGAAAAATTACTCAGTGTTTTGGGCAAAAATGTGAGCTTGCTTGACGCATTTAAAGCAGGCAACGATGTACTGTTAGGCGCAGTCCAGGGTATTGCTGAACTCATTACACGTCCCGGATTAATTAATGTCGATTTCGCAGATGTTAGAACAGTAATGTCTGAAATGGGCATGGCAATGATGGGTTCTGGTAAAGCAAGCGGTGAAAATCGTGCTCGTGAAGCTGCCGAAGCGGCTATTGCAAGTCCGTTACTTGAAGATGTTAATCTTTCAGGTGCAAGGGGCATTCTGGTTAATGTTACCGCCGGTTTAGACATGTCAATTGGTGAGTTTGAAGAGGTGGGTAATACGGTTAAGGAATTTGCTTCTGAAAATGCAACCGTTGTTGTTGGAACAGTGATTGATCCTGACATGAGTGATGAGCTTAGAGTAACAGTGGTTGCAACAGGTTTAGGGTGTGTAGCGACAACCAAAAGTGAGCAGTCGGTGAAACTTGTGGTCGAAAAAATCAATAATGGTGATGTTGATTATGGTCAGCTTGATAAACCTACGGTAATTCGCAAAAAAGTTGCTGGAGATCGTTTTGCAGAAACGGAAGGTGGCATGGATTATCTCGATATTCCGGCATTTTTACGACGCCAGGCAGATTAAGATTAGACCAACTAAATTCGTTGAGTTAAATTTGTTGTTATATACATCGACAAAAAGTGTGCGCTAGTTCTTATTTTGCATACACAGGATAATTAAACGGTTTAGTTATATGTCAAAATGACGCTATATTCTTAACAAGATAGATTTTGAAGTAGCGGAATATGTTGGAAAGGACGGGGAACATAGTTATACTACACTGTTTTCTCCCGACGTTTATATTTTAAAACGTGCTATCGGATGTTAGGTCTGTTTTTGCACATTATTTGATATTAAGTTTTGATAAAGGTACTCAATCCAGTGATTAGACAGCGCACTCTAAAAAATATTATTCGGGCTACCGGTGTAGGTTTACACACAGGCGAAAAAGTTTATTTAACACTCCGACCTGCGGCACCTGATTCTGGCATTATATTTAGACGTGTTGATTTAGATGAGCCGGTTGAAATTCCTGCTACGCCTGAAAATGTTGGAGATACCACCCTGTCGACAACACTCATTAAAGATGGTGTGCGCATTTCAACTGTTGAGCATCTTTTATCTGCTATGGCGGGTTTAGGTATCGATAATGCTTATGTTGACTTAAATGCTGCTGAAGTGCCTATTATGGATGGTAGTGCGGGACCGTTTGTTTTTTTAATCCAGTCAGCGGGTATTGAAGAGCAGAATGCACCTAAACGTTTTATTCGAATTAAGAAACAAGTAAAAGTCGAAGATGGCGACAAATGGGTTAATTTCGAACCATTTGACGGATTTAAGGTGGCTTTTACCATCGATTTTGATCACCCTGCTTTCACCGACGGTTCTCAGATTGCTGAAGTTGATTTTTCAACGACATCGTTTGTTAGAGAAGTTAGCCGTGCCCGTACCTTTGGTTTTATGAATCAAATTGAACAACTTCGAGCGAATAACCTGGCTCTTGGTGGCAGCTTGGATAATGCTGTTGTTGTTGATGATTATCGTGTACTAAATGAAGATGGTCTGCGTTATGTTGATGAATTTGTTAAACACAAAATTCTCGATTCAATTGGTGATTTATATCTTCTAGGACATAGTTTAATTGGTTCATTCTGTGGTCATAAATCAGGTCATGCGTTAAATAACCAATTGCTTCGTGCCTTGTTAGCCCAGGAAGATGCGTGGGAAGAGGTTACTTTTGAAGATGCAGCTACGGCACCTATTTCTTTTGCTCCACCTGTTCATGCGGCAGGTTAAGCTTTTTAATTAAATTTTGCTCTAAACGACACTTTTTGTTGTGTGTAATATTCTATATGGGTATTATTTTTTTTTATGACGTTTAGCCAAACGAAGTAACGACCGCTGCAAATCTCCTTTTTCCAAACTTTCTGCCATATTTTCTAAACAAATTTTTGCTTCGCTGCTTATGCCGCGTGGGCGAACAGCTTTCATTTTTTCTATTTTAGTATTTATGGGTCTGGTAGAGACGGTTATTTCTTTAACATATTGAAAATATTGAATATTTTTCTTAAGAGTAGGGATGATATGGGCGCTCATGAAGCGAAATTTTGTTGCCCAGGCGGGTGTATCTGCAATAACGTGGAGTTTACTGCCATTTATATAGGCTAGCTTGACATGTAAATTGATCGGAGTAGGGATATTTTTTAGGAATTCTTGATTCAATTTCCCCATAAAACGGGCCTTTGTGACCAAGTCGGCAACCCCGTCTTTTTTTCGATTCAGATACTTGTACAATGGCTTTGGAGAATTCATAATAGTTATTAAAGATTTACAGTTGATATCCGATAAACATTATATATTAAAATAAAAATTGAGGCGCTCACGAGCACCATGAACATTATATTGCTTAAACGAAAAAAAGGGTCAACAGGTTTAGTTACTCTGAATAAAAGGAAAATGGTCGCAGTTTTATTGACAGTATTTGTTATGTTGCCGGCTACTTTTTTATATTCGGGGTATAAGTTAGGCATTCAGTATATGCAGGCAAATCCAGATGACTTGACGGTTGCGATGCAAATAGAAATGGATGGTCAACGACTCAAAATTGATGAAGTGACTAAAAATGCTGAAGAAAATATGAATGCTTTAGCATTACGTTTAGGCAAATTGCAGGCGCATGTTATTCGTCTTGATGCATTAGGTTCACGTTTGACTTCTATGGCTAAACTGGACGGCGGTGAGTTTAATTTTAGCCAGTCTCCTGCTCAAGGTGGTCCTGTTGCGGCAAGTGAATTGTCGGCAGAAATGCAAGTTCCTGACTTCATGACATCACTCAAAAATTTATCCCAGCAGTTAGATGATCGTAATCAACAGCTAAGTGTATTAGAAACGCTGATGATGAATCGTAATTTACAAGCTGAAGTTATGCCCGCAGGCCGTCCTATTACGCGTGGATGGTTATCGTCTTATTTTGGTATCCGTACCGATCCATTTAATGGTCGTCGTGTACATCACAAAGGTGTAGATTTTGCCGGTAAAATGGGCTCTGATGTGGTGTCTGTTGCTGCGGGCGTAATAACGTATTCTGGAAAACGTTCAGGGTATGGTAATTTGGTTGAAATTAACCACGGTAACGGTTATTCCACACGTTATGGTCACAGTAGCGAACTTCTGGTTAAGGTCGGTGATACGGTGAAAAAAGGCCAAAAAGTGGCTAAAATGGGTACCAGTGGACGTTCTACCGGGCCCCATGTTCATTTTGAAGTTCTTTTGAATGGCCGAGCGGTTAATCCCAAGAAATACATTCACGCTTCTCGTTAATCCTGATGACTTAAGCCAATACAGTACATGTATTGGTTTAAGTTGTTTTATTTTTCATGAAATTCTTTCCTTTTTTTCCTGGTTTGATCGTCATTTTAGCGGTGAGTCTTACAGGCTGCACAACACCGGTTTGCTGTACACAACCTGATATTGAGCAGAAATCACAAATTCCATTGCCAAAAAAGAAAGCCGAAATTCGAATAACGGCTGTTGGTGATATTATGTTGGGCACAAATTTCCCCAATGATCGATTGGCGCCTAATGATGGCGCTGAGTTATTAAAAGCGATGACACCTATTTTAAGTAGTGCGGATATTACCTTTGGTAATTTGGAAGGAGTGTTACTGGAAGGCGGTGAAGCAGCTAAAAAGTGTAAAAATGCTTTTTCCTGCTATGTTTTTCGATCTCCTCCACATTATGCAAAATACCTTAAAACAGCCGGTTTTGATGTTTTAAGCCTGGCGAATAATCATGCCCGTGACTTCGGTGAAGAAGGGCGTACAGCATCCATGCAGGCATTAGATGCGGTTAAATTGCTTCACACGGGACGAGTTGGCGATGTAGCACGGTGGCAGGTTAAAGGGCTCAGCATTACATGGATTGCCTATGCGCCCTTTGGCGGTTCGCATGATTTACTGGATATCCCCTTAGCTGAAAAGCAAATTAAAGCGTTGGTCAAAACCAATGATCTGGTTTTGGTCTCTATTCATGCGGGAGCTGAAGGCAAGGAGGTCAAACATGTGCCGTTTAAAAATGAAATGTTTTATGGTGAGGATCGGGGTGATGTGGTGAAATTTAGCCATGCTGTGATTGATGCTGGAGCTGATTTGGTCATCGGACATGGTCCTCATGTGCCAAGAGCATTAGAATTGTATAAAAACAGGCTTATTGCTTATAGTTTAGGGAATTTTTTAACATATCAGGGAATAAAAATTACCGGTGATTCTGGTGTCGCACCTATATTAACAGTGACGTTAACGGCAGACGGACGTTTTAAACAGGGTAAAATTATTTCGGCACGTCAATATCGACCTCAAGGAACGCAATTGGATAAGACCCATAAAGCGGCAAAAATGATTAAGCAGCTTACACAGGATGATTTTCCTGAAACACCATTGCATTTTTCTGAAAATGGCTCAATAAAGCCTTATCTGCATCCTCAACTGAATTAACATAAATAGCTAAGAGCCGGATCCTAAAGCAGGACAAAAGTTGTTCTGGTCTGTAGAATGTGCCGCTTGAACAGAGCAATGAGTAAATAAATTCTTTTGCGGTGAAAGCGAAAGCCATTAGTAAGTACTTACATAAGAAAATAAAAGATAAAGAATCATGGTCGGGAAAATTTTTAAGAAGATTTTTGGCAGTCGCAATGAAAGGCTGGTTAAAGCAATGTTTAAAATTGTTGCGCAAATTAATGGCTTTGAGTCGAGCCTGCAATTATTAAGTGATGATGAATTAAAAGCAAAAACAGATGAATTTCGGCAGCGGTTGAACGACGGCGAAGCCCTTGATGCATTAATGCCAGAAGCCTTTGCAACGGTAAGAGAAGCCAGTCAGCGTGCTTTAGGTCTTCGTCATTATGACGTGCAAATGATCGGCGGCATGGTGTTGCATGATGGAAAAATCTCTGAAATGAGAACCGGCGAAGGTAAAACGCTAATGTCGACTTTGCCGGCATATTTGAATGCTTTAAGCGGTAAGGGCGTGCATGTTATTACGGTGAATGACTATCTTGCCACGCGTGATGCTGAGTGGATGGGGAAAGTTTATAACTTCCTTGGTTTAAGTGTTGGCGTGATTGTTTCCGAGATGCCTTTTGAAGAGAAACAAAAAGCGTATAACGCGGATATTACTTATGGAACCAATAATGAATTTGGTTTTGATTATTTGCGTGACAATATGGCTTTCAGTAAAGAAGAGCAATTTCAGCGTGGACAGCATTTTGCGATTCTTGATGAAGTCGATTCCATTCTCATTGATGAAGCCAGAACACCTTTGATTATTTCCGGGCCAGCCGAAGATAGTTCAGAACATTATTATAAAATTAATACCCTGGTGCCAAAACTGGTTAAACAGGAAGAGGAAGATGGCCCAGGAGACTACACGGTCGAAGAAAAAAACAAGCAGATTTTTCTTACCGAGGAAGGCCATGAGCATGTTGAAGAGTTATTAATCGAGTTAGGTTTGCTGGCTGAAGATGTGAGTCTTTATGATGTGTCAAATATTAACTTGTTACATCATGTCAATGCGGGCTTAAGAGCGCACGTCTTATTTCAAATAGATGTAGATTATATTATTGCAGATAATGAAATTGTCATTGTGGACGAGTTTACCGGGCGGACTATGCCTGGTCGACGCTGGTCAGACGGTTTACATCAGGCGGTTGAAGCGAAAGAAGGTGTACCGATTCAACAGGAAAATCAGACTCTTGCCGGGATTACTTTTCAAAATTATTTTCGCTTGTATGAAAAATTATCGGGTATGACTGGTACTGCAGATACTGAAGCTTTTGAGTTTCAGCAAATTTATGGTTTGGAAGTTGTGGTTATTCCAACCCATCGTACGATGGTAAGGGATGATCGTGTTGATCAGGTGTTCCTGACAATGAACGAGAAGTTTAATGCCATTATTGAAGATATTATGGATTGTCAAAAACGTGGCCAACCCGTATTAGTGGGTACGTCATCGATTGAAGTATCAGAGTTTCTTTCAAGCTTATTGAAAAAAGCGAAAATTAAACATGAAATTTTGAATGCGAAACAACACGAACGTGAAGCAGACATTGTGGCACAGGCGGGACAGCCTGGTGCGATAACGATTGCTACGAATATGGCGGGTCGGGGTACTGATATTGTTCTGGGTGGTAATTTTGATGCTGAGATTGCGAAATTAAATAATCCTGACGAAGCAACGATATCCAAGCACCGTACTGCATGGCAGGACCGTCATAATAACGTGGTTGAAGCGGGTGGCCTGCATATTGTTGGCACCGAAAGAAATGAATCCCGTCGCGTTGATAACCAATTAAGAGGTCGTGCAGGCCGTCAGGGTGACAATGGTTCGTCACGTTTTTATTTATCATTAGAAGATAATCTAATGCGGATTTTTGCTTCTGATCGTGTTGCCGGTTTAATGCAGCGTTTAGGCATGGAAGATGGTGAGGCGATTGAACACCCATGGGTCAGCAAGGCAATTGAAAATGCACAACGCAAAGTTGAAGGACATAACTTTGATATGCGCAAACAATTACTTGAGTATGATGATGTTGCAAATGATCAGCGTAAGGTTATATATGCACAGCGTAATGAACTGATGGTCTCGGAAGATATTTCCGATAGTATTGATGCTGTACGTTTTGATGTGGTTAACAATATGATTAATGCATTTGTGCCACCACAAAGTATTGAAGAGCAATGGGATTTACCTGGGCTGGAAGAATCTATTGAAGGTGAATTTGGAATACAAAATGATATCCGTGGATGGTTAAAAGACGATTCAAGCATGCACGAAGAATCTCTGCGTGAAAAAATTCTTCAGGAGATTGTCAGTTCATATAAAGAAAAAGAAAATGAATTTGGTGTTGATGCCGTACGTCAGCTCGAAAAATATGTGATGTTGCGAGTACTTGATACACAGTGGAAAGAACATCTGGCGATGATGGATCAACTTCGACAAGGTATTCATTTACGTGGTTATGCGCAAAAAGATCCGAAGCAGGAATATAAACGTGAATCATTTGAAATGTTTACAGAAATGCTGGATCGGATTAAACATGAAGTTGTTATTATTCTTAGTCGGGCACAAATCAGCAATGATGATGAGCTTGAAGCATTAGAAGCACAACGTCGACAAAGCAGTGGTGATATTGAATATCAACATGAAGATGCTTCGGCCATGGGTGCTACTGAAACTGAAGAGGAACACACTCCCTTTGTGCGTGATGAACGTAAAGTAGGTCGAAACGAACCCTGCCCATGTGGTTCAGGTAAAAAATATAAACAGTGTCACGGTAAACTTAACTAATCGTGATGTGCTGATTTGAATAGAATCAGGTTACGATAAGTTGGGTGAATAAAATGGCAAATGAAAAACATATTCAATTTGAAAAATTCCCGGTTGCAGGTATACGGTTAGGTGTTGCTTGTGCGGGAATTAAAAAAGAGAAACATCCTGATCTGGTATTAATTGAAATAGCAGAGGGCTCACAAACAGCTGCTGTTTTTACCCAAAATGCATTTTCTGCGGCACCCGTTGTAATTTCAAAAAAACATCTGTCTCAATCCCAACCGCGTTATTTACTGGTCAATACCGGTAATGCAAATGCAGGTACTGGCGAACAAGGGCTTGCAGATGCATTAGCATGCTGTGACCTTGTTGCTAAGGTTAGCAATAGTAAATCTTTTGAAACACTTCCTTTTTCAACCGGCGTTATCGGAGAATACTTACCCGTTGATAAGTTTTCAACTGCAATTAAAATTGCTTATGAAAATTTATCTGAAGATAACTGGGGCGATGCTGCGGGTGGTATTTTAACTACGGATACAGTAGTAAAAGCATTTACCCGTAAAATAAATATACAAAATAAACTGGTTACAGTTAGTGGGATAGCTAAAGGTTCAGGAATGATTCGGCCTGATATGGCGACTATGCTGGCGTATATTGCGACTGACGCAAAAATAAATAAGTCCGTGTTACAACGCTGTTTATTTGAAGCGGTTAATCACTCCTTTAATCGGATCACTGTTGACGGTGATACCTCTACAAATGATTCTGCTATATTAATTGCTACTGCACAGTCAGGCATTGAATTAAAACAAGATTCTGATGAACTGTCGGTATTTCAACAAGCGCTAACTGAAATATGTGAAGAATTAGCAAAAGCAATGATTCGTGATGGTGAAGGTGCCACCAAACTTATTACTTTAGCTGTTACCGGCTGCAAGAATGAAAAGGAAGCGAAAGACGTTGCTTATACTGTGGCGCATTCACCATTAGTAAAAACAGCATTTTTTGCCAGCGATCCAAACTGGGGACGGATTTTGGCTGCTGTTGGTCGTGTAGGTATTACTGATTTTGATTTAACTAAAGTTAATATTTTACTTGATGATGTCTGCATTGTACGTAATGGTGATAAAGCAGCTGATTACACCGAGCAAAAAGGGCAGAGTGTCATGGATAAAAGTGATATTACCATTCATATTGATTTAGGCCGGGGTGATAAGGATATTAAGATCTGGACGTGTGATTTTTCCTACGACTATGTTCGGATTAATGCTGAGTACCGTACTTGATTAAATTTTATGTCATTAAATAAGATTGTTCATGTTGCCGTTGCTGTTATTAAAAACCAGCATGGACAATTTTTTATTGCTAAACGATTTAAAAATTCTCATCAGGGCGATTTATGGGAGTTTCCGGGTGGTAAGGTAGAGAGTAATGAAACGGTTTTAGCTGCTTTAAAACGGGAATTATTTGAAGAAACTGGAATAACACTGATTAAGGCCAGTCCGCTTATACAAATACATCATGATTATGGAGATAAAGCTGTTTTCCTCGATGTCTGGTGTGTTGATGAATTCACTGGAAAAGTTTTTGGTAAAGAGGGACAAAAAACACAATGGATAAAGCAAGATGAGTTTTCTTTATATGATTTTCCTGTAGCAAATTTACCTATTATCAAAGCTATACAGTTACCTGAGCGATATATGATTACGGGTAAATTTAAAAATGAAAAAGAATTGTTAACCCGTATTCAATCAAGTCTAAATAGAAACATTAAACTTATTCAGTTTCGAACGAAGAATTTACCGGAAAAAACTTATTTTGATTATGCGAAAAAAATTTATGCGCTTTGCGAAAAAGGGCAGGCAAAATTGCTGTTGAATACTTCGGTTGATAATTATAAAAAATATAAAGCGGATAAATTTAGCCACGGTTTACATTTGAATGCTAAAGAGATTGGGTTTTTCTCTGTCGGTACTTTAAATCCAGAATTATTAATTTCAACATCAACGCATAATGAAGATGAATTACGCCTGGCTGAAAAAAAGAAGGTTGATATTGTGATGTTATCTCCGGTTAATGAAACCATGTCACATCCGGATGTAATTCCGTTAGGCTGGGGGAAATTCAAACAACTGGTCGAAAAAATAAATGTCCCTGTATACGCACTTGGTGGTATGACGGAAGATGATTTAAATACAGCAAAAACAAATGGTGCGCAAGGCATTGCGGCTATTGGATTATTTTGGGATGCTTAAAAAAATAATTGTTCTGTTATTATTTTTTTTTGTAGTTGTGTTAATCACACAGGATGTAAAATGGTTAAGTGAAAGCAATCAACTGAAAGTTGTTAAAATAGCAGTTGAAGAATGCAATGCTCAGAAACAGGTGTGTATAACAGAAACGGATGAATTTAAACTTGGGATATTATTTGACAGAAATATTTTTTATTTAACCCCCTTTAACGTCAAAGTCTGGACTGAAAACAAAGATGATATCAATATTGAGTCAGTGCAGATTGATTTCAAAATGAAAAAAATGAATATGGGTGTTAACCGTTTTCTGTTAAAAAAAATAAATTTCAGGAATAAAAGACAGAGGTGGCAAGGAAAAGCACTTTTACCTATATGTGTTACGGGACGCGCTGACTGGGTTTCTGAATTAGAAGTTGTTACCCAAAAGAGCAAGTATATTTTTTCTTTCCCTATATCTGTAAAACAGGCCCGTAACTAGAATTTATCGGACTTATCATTTTTAAAGTAGAGAGGCTCTTCGCTGGAGGGTAGTGGTTCATCCGCTATAGCATGTTTTTCACTTGCCCAATCGCCTAAATCGATTAAACGACAACGATCACTGCAAAAAGGGCGGAAGGTTGATGACTCTGTCCATTCGACCTGTTTTTGGCAGGTTGGGCATTTGACTATTTTACTCATAAGGCACAACAAATAAGTTGAAAGTTGAAATCATCTGCAGACTGGACAGGGCGTTGTCCATCTTGTGGCAGCATAAAGCGGATCGAAAAGCGTTGTTTGCCGGCGCTAATTTCAGGAAAATATCTGGAGTCTTTATTTAAACCTACACGAATAAGTTGAACGGGCGCATTACTATCAATATTTTGTTGGTAAAAACCTTTTTCAACGCTAACATTTATAGGTGAGCTACTTTCTCGGACAATATCTAAAATTAAGCTAATCGGAAAAGAAATGATTTCCAGTTTTTCCAGCCAGTCTTCCAGTTTTTCAATACGGTATTCAGGTGGTTGTTGTAACCAGTAATGTAAATAGGGGATATCAAAATCACATGTTCCGCCAATAATGCTACTGCGCTGTCTTAAGCTATTTAATAATTCATGCTCGCGGATGTTTTGCCCAAATTGACCATTAAAATCCAGAATATTTTGTTGATAGGTTTTAATTTGCTTAAGAATATTATTGAGTTGCTCTTTATCCACGCCTGCGAGATTGGATAAAGCTGATAAGGTTTTTTCCTGCCGCTCTAATTCTTTCAATAATTCTGTTTTGAGATCGTTCCGCGTTAAAATATCAAGAATCGTGGTAATGCTGGTTAATGTCGAACGACTGTCCCAGATAGAATAACCTCGTAAGGTATAAGCTGCTTGTTTAAATAAATGTTCAAGACGAAGAAAACTTCGCATTCTTTCATTTAAGGGTTGTTCGTAAAATATTGTATCGCTCATGCTTTCAACTATGCTTTTATAATATAGGGATTTTGAGCGAGTTAATGAAAATTAGCAACTATTTGAGCCGAAATGGAATATTTACTTTGTTAGATTTTTTGCTAAAAGTTGGTATTGTTGATGTAGATTTTCAACTTTTTTATTCAGAGAATCCAGGTTATCTGAGTTTAGTATAATATCATCTGCTGCATCTATACGAATTTGACGTGAAACCTGATTTTTCATTATATTTTTAATCATTATCTCGCCACAATTATCACGTTTTTTTGACCGTTTTATTTGTGTTTCTTCATCTACGTCAATAACGAGGATGCGATCAAATGTAACAGATTTTATTTTTGTCAGGTTTTCCAGTAAAAGGGGTACGACAATAATACAATAAGCCGGGATAGGTAAAGATGATGTGAGTAATTTAAGTTGTGATGCAACAGTATTCCAGATAACAGGATGAAGAATTTTTTCAAGCTGCAAACGTTTTTCTTTTGAAGAAAATATAAGTTTACCTAGTGCCGGTCGATCTATATTTTTATCTTTATTTATTATTTTTTTACCAAATAGTTTAATGATTTCATCATATGCCGGCTTATCTTTTTTAACTATTTGTCGGGCTATCACATCAGTATCAATGACAGGAATATTTTTAGATTTGAATATTTCTGAAACGGTTGTTTTTCCGCTTCCAATGCCACCGGTTAAAGCAATAATAAGCATGCTTAACCTTAACTAATCCAGTTCAGATAAGATTGATTTATTTCATTACCCCAGAGTAAAGCTATCCAGCCTGCAATGGCCAGGTAGGGGCCAAAAGGGATGGGAATTTCTCGCTGGTGTTTTTTAAATAATATGAGTGAGATACCAATAATTGAGCCAACCAGTGAAGAAATAATAATAATCATGGGCAAAAATTGCCAGCCCATCCATGCACCTAATAATGCGAGTAATTTAAAATCACCGTAGCCCATGCCTTCTTTTTTTGTTATGAGTTTAAACAAATGATGCACACTCCAAAGAGAAAGATAGCCTGCCATAGTGCCAATCAGGGCTGATTCAATATCAGTAAAGGTGTCGTTTAAATTCAGTATTAAACCTAACCATAAAAAAGGCAGTACAATTTGATCGGGTAAATATAGAGTATCGTAATCAATCAAGGCAAGTGAAATAAGTGCCCAGGAAAGTAATATTGCAGAGAAGCCTGCAAGTGAGAATCCAAAGTGCCAGGCACATAGTGCCGCTAAGCTGGCACTTATTAATTCAATAAAGGGATAACGAAAAGAGATAGAGGCTTTGCAGTTAGAGCATTTCGCTTTAAGAAAAAGGTAACTAATGACTGGGATATTTTCCCAGGCTCGAATCTGATGACCACAGCTTGGGCAGGTTGAATCGGGTTTAACGAGGTTAAAAGGTTCAGCAGGTTCTTTGCTGGTATCAAGTTCGATTTTAGCGTTATAATTTTCTTGCAGATAAGTACAGCAGTCTTTACGCCATTCTCGCTTAAACATAACGGGAAGGCGATAAATAACGACATTAAGAAAACTACCCACAAGCAGCCCAAGAAAAAAAACGGTTGCTACAAAAAAAGCCAACTCTTGTTGAAGAATGTCAATTAGCATCAGAAAATTATTTTATTAAAGTGTAATCGTTTGAGACCACTGCACGGATAGCGAGAAGCCAGAGAACAAGGCGAAACCGATGAAAAAGCGGAGTGTACGATAAGTACATAAGCATTTTGAAGAGGTTTCAACGCAGTTATCTGGCTTCGCAGCATTCGTGCTAGCTGACAACTTTGCCCATCTGGAAGATAGGTAAGTACATCGCAATAACCAGGCCACCAATAACAACACCAAGGAAAGCCATAATGATGGGTTCTAACAACGCCGTCATATTGTCCACGGCATCATCAACTTCAGCTTCATAAAAATCAGCCACCTTGGCTAGCATGGCATCAACAGAGCCGGCTTCTTCGCCAATTGCGACCATTTGTACCACCATGTGCGGGAAAAGGTTAGCTGCTTTCATTGCGACATTAATTTGAGTACCGGTTGAGACTTCATCGCGCATTTTTATCACAGCTTCTTTATAAACGATGTTGCCTACTGCACCTGAGACTGAATCCATTGCTTCAACCAGCGGAACACCTGCCGCAAACATAGTGGATAAAGTCCGGGCAAAACGTGCTATGGCCGCTTTGTGTAAAATCATGCCGACGACAGGGGCTTTTAACAGGTATTTATCTAAAAATATATTAAAGGCTTTTGAACGTTTTTTTGCCTCTGATGCCGTTTTTATTGTTCCAAATATGACTATAAGGACTGCCCACCACCAATCCTGCATCCATCTTGACATTGCAACAACAAACTTGGTCATAGCAGGTAAATCTGCACCAAAGCCAGCAAAGAGTTGTTCAAATTGAGGGATAACAAATATCAAAAGAATGACGGTAATAACAAAAGCAACCACCATGATTGCAATGGGATAAGTCATGGCTTTTTTAATTTTCTTTTTAATGGCTTCTGTTTTTTCTTTATAGGTGGCAATTTTATCCAGGATACTGTCGAGAATACCCGCATGTTCACCGGCTTGTACCAGGTTACAAAAAAGCTCATCAAACTGAAGTGGGTGTTTAGCTAAGGCTTCCGAAAGAGTAGTACCGCCTTCAATGTCATTTTTTATGGCAAAGAGAAGATCGGACATACCTTTATTTTCATGCCCTTTACCAATGATTTCAAACGACTGAACTAAAGGTACACCCGAGTCCATCATGGTGGCGAGTTGGCGGGCAAAAATAGAAATATCTGCGGGTAAAATTTTGGTATTACCACCACCAAACATGGGTTTGGGTTTCTTTTTTACTTTTGTCGGGTTAATTCCCTGACGGCGAAGATCGGCTTTAACCAGAGCAATACTTTTACCCAGAGCTTCGCCTTCAGTTTTTTGTCCTTTACTGTTTTTGCCTTCCCATATGAACGTTTCTTGTTTTGCTGCTGTAGTTGCCATAATTATTTTTATTCCTTAAAAACAGATATATCGTAAGAATTATTCTTTAGGCTTTTTACTCTTTTGTAACTCGGTTAATTTCTTCTAAAGAGGTGTGCCCATCAATAATTTTCTTCAACCCAGATTCTCGTAGATCACTAATGCCTTCTTTTTGCGCTTGTTCTGCCACATCCAGTGAAGTACAACCTTCCATAATGAGTTTGCCGATTGCAGGCGAGAGAGGCATTACCTGATAAATACCAACTCGGCCTTTATAGCCGTTTGAACATTGATCACAACCTACCGGGCCAAAAATTTTAAGGCCTTTTTGTATTTGATCTTTAGTAAAACCTTCTTCTGAGAGTGCTTCTTTTGGGAGATCAACGGGTTTTTTGCACTGATTACACAATCGTCTTGCAAGACGTTGGGCAATAATCAAGTTAACAGCAGAGGCAATATTAAAGGGAGGTATGCCCATGTTGACCATGCGAGTAAGGGTTTGTGGTGCGTCATTGGTATGCAAGGTAGAGAGCACCATGTGGCCCGTTTGCGCAGCTTTGATGGCAATTTCTGCTGTTTCAAGGTCACGAATCTCACCTACCAGGATAACATCGGGATCCTGGCGCAAGAAGGCACGTAATGCACTACCAAAATCAAGCCCAACTTTAGGGTTAACATTAACCTGGTTTACACCTGCCAGGTTAATTTCGACCGGGTCTTCGGCTGTTGAAATATTAATTTCCGGTTGATTGAGGATATTTACACCGGTATACAGGGTAACCGTTTTACCACTACCGGTAGGGCCGGTGACCAGGAACATGCCATAAGGTTTATGTAAGTTTTCCAGTAAAATCTTTTTTTGCTCGGGTTCAAAACCTAACGCATCAATGCCCATTTTGGCACTGCTTGGATCGAGAATACGCAGTACAATTTTTTCACCAAATAAGGTCGGACAGGTATTAACACGAAAATCAATAGCGCGGCTTTTAGATAAATTAAGTTTAATCCGTCCGTCTTGAGGGATGCGTCGTTCTGAAATATCCATACGCGACATCACTTTAAGTCGTGCAGCTAATCGCATACTCATTCCCAGAGGGGGGGATGCGACTTCCGCGAGAATGCCATCGGTACGGAAGCGCACGCGATAGCTTTTTTCATAAGGCTCAAAATGAATATCAGAAGAACCTTTGTTAATCGCATCAAGTAAAACCTTATTAACGAAACGAACAACAGGGGTATCATCGACTTCAGAATCTGATCCGTTGTCATCAGCCGCGGCTTCTTCATCAACAAATTCAACATCATCAAGATCGCTGTCACCACCCACTAAATCACTTAGACTTTCACCACCTTCAGAAAGGCTTTTTTCGATAAATGCGGCAAGACGGTCATCACAGGCTAGAACGGCTTCTACGGTCATACCAACATGAAATTTTATTTCATCTAAGGCCTGTAAATTGGTGGGATCAGAAACAGCAACAAATAATCGATTGCCGCGTTTATATAAAGGGATAGTGTGGTGTTGGCGAATGAGTTTTTCTTTAACCAGTTTTACGATGTCAGGTTCAATATCAACAACGTCAATATCAACCAGCGGAACCCCAAATTCATCTGAAGCAGACTGGGCAATTTTTTTTGCATCAGCCAGTTTGTTTTCGACCAGGTAGCCAACAAAAGGCATTTTCTTTTTATTAGAGGCTTCTTGTGCCTGGGCTGCCTTTGCAGCATCAATAATGCCATCCTGAACAAGTTTTCGTGCCAATCCACTTAACTGGGTTGTTGGTGCTACGGTTGCCATTAATTTTGAGTCTCTTGTAATGTCGTATGGATATTTGTGTGTATTAATGTATATATGTATCGGCAAACTATCAATATAGATTAACGACTTATATGATTTTTTTGAACCAGTTACTAAAATAAGCTGTTTTATTCAATTAATCAATATAACTGCTTGAATTGCAACCAAATGTTTATATTTAAAAACATATATTAGTATTTCCTTATGTCAATTAGACTCCTTTTTCATCAAACTGCTTTAACATGAAAAGGGCTTTCTGGTTCTTTGGTTCAAGACTTTTGGCTTTTTCATAATATTTTCGTGCATTTTTGAAATCTTTTTGCAGTGTGGCTATGTCACCCAGTCCTAAATATGCCGCTGGACGGTGCGGCAGGACATAGGTTAAATAGCTGAAATCTGTACGTGCAGCAGTAAAGTTCTTATTGTTGAGCAACAGCGTGGCGCGGGTAAGTCGTGCCCGGGCATTGGTTGAGTCATAATTTAGGACACGATTCATTGCAAAAAGTTTTATTTGCGGACTTAAGTTACAACTGGAATAAACTTGTACATAACGCTGTCGAATAAAATCATTTGCAAAAAATAAATCTATTGCCTGATCAATTTCATTTCGGGCTTTGGAGCAATTTTTTTCCTTTGTATAAGATACGGTTGCCTGGTAGACAAATTTTGAAGCTAAAAAGTGTCGATGGTAAAGATCGTAACTGTGGCTACTCAATACGATAGACAGAAATAAAAGAAAAACACCGGGTAGAATTCTCTGACTCTGTTTTTTTAAAATAATTTTTGAGTTTGAATTAATAAGCAATAGTATTAAGCCGGTTAAAAACCAGAATAAAGCGGCTGAAGAAGGCAGGCGCATGGGGAAATCTACAAGTGAATGAGTAATACTGCTAATGAGTGCGAGAAAACTTCCAAGTAATAGATAAGATGGACTGCTTTTATTTTTAATCTCAGTAGTTGAAAGTAAGAATGCGCTTTTGAAAATGATATAGCTAAAAATGAGAATAATTAAGGTTCCACCAATGAGACCTAACTCCAGGATATTTTGGTAAGGATCATTATGTAGTTGAGCAACCACCTGATCTTCGGTGAGTGATTTAACAACATTCGGGGCGGAGGCATAAGGGGCAAAACCTTTTCTAAATCCACCATATCCTACTCCAGCAACAGGATTATCTTTCAGCATGGCATAAGCATTTTTATACCATGACATTCTTACGTTGACTGAATTTTTAGTGAGATCAGCATTCCAGGGTATAGACGCTGTTTTGCTGGTTGTAGTTGTCGATGTTGTATTTATTTGTGTGTTGGCAAGGGTATAAATTGACAAGGGGATGACAAAGCTAAGAAGCAGATAATGAATTATATTTTTTTTATGGAATAATTGTTTTTGTATCGAATTATTTTTGTAAATAAAAACCAGGAAAAAAAGTGAAAATACAATATAGCCTGATATTGAGCCTTTTGTTTTTGCTAATAATATAAATGTTACTGCAAGAGTGTAGGCAATACTTGCAAGGTGTTTTTGGTAAGACCTGGTGGTTAACATACTGATTAATGCCAGGGGAATAACCAGATCAAAAAAAACTGCTGCATGATTTTTATTATTAAAGGTAGAAGCCAGTGGTGTTGTCATTTTTAAATCGAATGGATTGAAATTAAAAGCTTGAAGAATACCTATGACAGCGGCTAAAGATGCACCAATGTATATGGCATTAAATATAATTTGTATTTGTTTGCTCTGAAGCTGGCTGGCGATAAAAGCGAGTGTGAAATAAAAAAAAAGTTGCGTGAGCTCGGTAATAGAATTTTTTATATCGAGAGACCATAAAAGTGAAAGTAAAG
>JAUWUS010000093.1 GCA_030617815.1 Gammaproteobacteria bacterium | reverse complement strand
AGACATAAAAGGCACTTCGGGCTCAACCACCTTTTCTGTTTTATTATTTTTCTTATTGGCCATTACTTTAATCAGTTATTTTTAATGAAGTGGTTTAACTTAAGCTTTTTTAGAAGGTGTTTCTTTATCTGAAGTGGCATCGACATCAACTACAGCGCCATCACTATGATCGGTTATATGTTTTAGTTCTTCATCTTTTTCAAGATCATAATCATCATCGTCTAACTGACTATCATAAGATTCCTCATCGTCAGTATCATCAGACATTGCCTTAACCTGGTAATCAGGCACGGCTTCTTCAGCATCAATGGTGAAGTTATCGCTATTCATAATTTGTTTTATTTCATCAAGACCGGCATCTTCTGCAAGGGCTTTCCTTAACTCTTCCTGTTTGAGTTCACGGTCGATATCTGTTTTCACGTCACCGACAAAACGACGGGCGCGACCAACCCATTTACCGGCTGTTCTTGCAACACCTGGCAACTTATCGGGGCCGATCACCAACAAAGCAATCACCGCAACCATAACAAGTTCTGGAAAACCAATATCAAACATGAATAAAGTGTCTCAGTAAAAGTTGAAAGAAAATTAAGACTTATCTTCTTCTTTTACCTTGGTGACTTCACCTTCGATAATATCACTTTCACTTTTTTCTATTTTGTCGTTTGGTTTAGTTTCTTCATCTTTAATGGCGGTCTTAAAGCCTTTCACTGCAGAACCTAAATCGCTGCCCACATTTTTTAAGCGTTTAGCACCAAATAAAACCAGAACAATAACCAGTATAATAATTAACTCTGTAACACCGAATCCCATCTTAATTCTCCAATTAGTACGTATCTAAAATATGTTAATGAAAACCAGGCAAGCTTTTGCCGCCTAACAAGTGCATGTGCAAATGAAAAACAATCTGCCCACCACCTTTACCTGTATTAATAATGGTTCGAAAACCATTTTTCAAGCCTTGCTCTTTTGCCAGCTTCGGCAACTGTTTAAACATATGCGTCATAATATCATCATGCTCATCCGTTACTTCGTTCAGGCTTGATATATGTACGCGCGGTATCACCAGCAAATGCACATCAGCTTTTGGATTTATATCCTTAAACACCAGCATTTTATCATCTTCATACATTTTATCGGCGGGAATTTCACCGGCTAATATTTTACAAAAGAGACAATCACTCATGATAGTTTGTTCCTATTTTTCAGTCCTGTTCGCTTTTTCTTCCAGACCGGACATACCAAAACGACGTGCGAGCTCACTTAAAACATCTTCATGACTCAAGCCTTTATGCGACAACATCACCATCGTGTGAAACCAAAGATCCGCAGTTTCATAAATAATTTTATCAACATGACCATCTTTCGCCGCCATCACTGTTTCGGTTGCCTCTTCGCCAATTTTTTTCAGAATGGCATCAAGGCCTTTACTATGAAGCTTAGCCACATAAGAACTTTCCGGATCCGCATTTTTACGTTCCTCAAGAACTTCCGCTAATTGTTTTAATATATCACTCATATTTTATTTTTCACCACAGAGGTCACGGAGGTTCACAGAGAAAAAACAAACACTTAAAAACCTCTGTGTACCTTTGTGCCCTCTGTGGTTCATGTTTTCTTACTTATAAATCTCGTTAGGATCTTTTATTACTGATTCAACTTCAACCCATTGTTCGTTTTGTAACTGTTTGTAAAAACAATTATGTCGACCAGTATGACAAGCAATGCCGCCAATTTGTTCAACTTCTAATAACAGCACATCATTATCACAATCCAAACGAATATCTTTAATCGTTTGCACGTGGCCCGATTCTTCACCTTTACGCCATAACTTATTGCGTGAACGTGACCAGTATATTGCGCGACCTTCTTTTACCGACAGCTCTAATGATTCGCGATTCATCCATGCCATCATTAATATTTTACCCGTGCCTGTTTCCTGGGCAATGGCAGGGACCAAACCATCTTCGTCCCATTTAATGTCATCTAACCAGGCATTCATAATTTTATAAACGCATCTCTATGCCAGCCGCAGCCATTTTACGTTTTGCTTCTTCAATGGTGAACTCAGCAAAATGAAAAATACTTGCGGCAAGCACTGCATCTGCTTTGCCTTCTTTAACACCATCAACCAGATGTTGTAATTCACCTACACCACCCGATGCGATGACGGGCACATTAACCGCTTCACTAATGGCCCGGGTTAACTCAAGATCAAAACCAATTTTAGTGCCATCACGATCCATGCTGGTCAATAAAATTTCGCCTGCACCGTAATCAACCATTTTAATCGCCCACTCGATCGCATCAATACCCGTTTCTTTACGTCCACCGTGGGTAAAAATTTCCCAACGATTTTCTTCGCCTTCACCACTAACTTTTTTTGCATCAATCGCGACAACAATACATTGCGAACCAAATTTTTCTGCTGCTTCTTTAACAAATTCCGGATTAAAGACAGCGGCAGTATTAATACCGACTTTATCAGCACCCGCATTTAACATACGACGAATATCTTCAACTGTACGAATGCCACCACCCACGGTTAATGGAATAAAAACCTGTCCGGCAACTTCTTCAACCATATGAATCATGGTTTCACGATTATCCGAGCTTGCGGTAATATCTAAAAAAGTAATTTCATCTGCACCTTGTTCATCGTAGCGACGCGCGACTTCGACCGGATCACCGGCATCACGGATATCAACAAACTGCACGCCTTTAACTACGCGACCGTTATCGACATCTAAACAAGGAATAATTCTTTTTGCCAAGCCCATAATTATTTATTTAACTCATCTGATAACTTTTGCCCTTCAGCAAAATCTAATGTGCCTTCATAAATCGCACGTCCTGTAATAGCACCGACAATGCCTTCTCCAGATACGGCACTCAGTGCGCGAATATCATCAAGATTAGTAATCCCTCCTGATGCAATCACAGGAATATTAATCGCTTGTGCCAGTTTAACTGTTGCTTCAACATTAACACCCTGCATCATGCCATCACGACTGATATCAGTATAAATAATGGCTGCCACACCATCATCCTGAAAATGTTTTCCCATATCGATAACGTCATGTTTAGAGAGTTTTGACCAGCCATCAATCGCCACTTTGCCATCTTTAGCATCCAGACCAACAATAATATGACCAGGAAATTCCAAACAAAGATCTTTAACAAAATGCGGGGCATTAACTGCTTTGGTGCCGATAATGACGTACTGCACACCTGCATCAAGGTATGTTTGCACAGTATCTTCATCACGAATACCACCACCAATTTGTACCGGTAAATCGGGATATGCTGCACAAATATCATGTACCACCCCGGCATTCATCGGTTTGCCCTCAAAGGCACCGTTTAAATCAACAATATGTAAACGCCGTGCACCCGCTTCAACCCATCGCCCCGCCACAGCAACGGGATCATCAGAAAAAATGGTTTCATCATCCATGTCGCCCTGGCGTAAACGTACACATTTGCCATCTTTAAGATCGATTGCGGGAATTAAAAGCATATTCTTATCTCTATAAAATTTTAAATTCTGTTTAAACCAATGGCAGTGATAATTAAGACTTACCATCCCACTTCAAAAAATTAGCATATAAGGCTAAACCCGAATGCTGACTTTTTTCCGGGTGGAACTGTACTGCAAATACATTAGCTTTACTCACAGCCGATGTAAACGGAAAGCCATAATTAGTTGAAGCGGCGATGTAATCCGGGTTGCCTGGCTGCGCATAATAGCTATGCACAAAATAAAAACGGGCATCCTGAGATATTCCTTCCCACATTGGATGCTGTGTTTCCTGATGAACCTGGTTCCAGCCCATGTGAGGAATTTTAAGTTTATCTCCCGTTTTCATATCACGGAGATCATCACCAAAGTATTCTACCTGTCCGGGTAAAATACCTAAACAAGTTACGCCGTCATTTTCTGCACTGGATTCTAATAATGCCTGCATGCCCACGCAGACACCAAACAGAGGTTTATTACT
Source organism: Gammaproteobacteria bacterium (assembly GCA_030617815.1). GTDB lineage: Bacteria > Pseudomonadota > Gammaproteobacteria > UBA6429 > Thiohalophilaceae > JAGLTQ01. The sequence continues at coordinate 3,381 of JAUWUS010000093.1, read as the reverse complement.
CTCAACAAATTCATGAATCGTTTTATCCAAGCCAAGTCTAATAATTTCACCCATACAATCACGCATGGCACCCACACCGGGGAGAACCACGCGGTCTGCGGATAAAATAGTCTGAGCATCCGAAGTCACATGAATCGTGACGCCCTCACCCACTTTTTCCAATGCTTTTGCAACGGAATGTAAGTTACCCATTCCATAATCAATAACTGCTACGCTAGACATAATTTTATTTTACTAGTTATAAAATCAAAAAATAAATCCATTTACCATAGAGGTCACGGTGGAACACAGAGTTTTAATATTCTTTGCTCTGTGAACCTTCGTGACCTCAGTGGTTAAAATGTTTTAAAGTTTTTTATAGTGAACCCTTAGTCGATGGCATCACACCTGCCATACGCGGATCAAGTTCAATCGCCATACGCACCGCACGACCAAAGGCCTTAAAAATGGTTTCAGCTATATGATGTGCATTTTTGCCACTGATATTATCAATATGCAAAGTCACCTGAGCGTGATTAACAAATCCCTGAAAAAATTCAGCTAAAAGATCGACATCAAACTCACCAATATTAGATCGTGGGTACTCAACATTATATTCCAGACCGGGTCGACCTGAAAAATCAATTACCACACGTGACAAGGCCTCATCCAATGGCACATAAGCGTGACCATAACGACGAATCCCTTTTTTATCAGCAAGTGCCTTAGCAAATGCCTGGCCTAAAGTGATACCAATATCTTCAACAGTGTGGTGATCATCAATGTGCGTATCACCCTTGGCATTTATGTTTAAATCCACCATACCGTGGCGCGCGACCTGATCCAGCATGTGCTCCAGAAAGGGCACGCCGGTTTTAAAGTCACCTTTACCTGTCCCATCAAGGTTTATTGTTGCCTCAATCTGGGTTTCTAATGTTTCGCGATTAACCGTCGCGGTACGATCTGCCATGAAATGCTCCCATTAGCACAAAAATTCAGCCATTATTATAAGGTATAGGGTAACGGGATGCATCTATAAAGAAGTGGGTAAATTAGATTACCGAATAACTTTAATTGCTCTAGTCTATTAATCAGCAACTATCCAGAAAACGGCTATAAAAGTTTATTTTATCACTATAACATTTCCACATGAGGCACGCGGGTATTATAAAAACCTTTTGCCACACCGTCATCAAGGCAATACAATAAAGTTAAACGAAAAGTACTTCCATTACCAATATCCCAAGGCAATAAAAATGACTGACAATCAAATAATAAAACTTTCAGAGCTTAAAAGTCACTGCCAAAATTGCAGCTTATATGACCTTTGTCTGCCTATGGGACTGAAAACGGGTGATCTGGATAGCCTGGATAACGTCATTAAACGCCGCCAATCCATCAACAAGAATAATTTCCTGTTTCGCCTGGGTGATTCCTTAAAATCGGTTTATGCAATACGCAGCGGTTCATTTAAAACCTATTTAATCAATACTGATGGCAACGAACAAATTGTAGGCTTTTCGTTACCCGGTGAATTATTGGGTATGGATGCGATTGGTGAAAATCAACATACCTGTACCGCAAAGGCACTGGAAACATCAAGCGTGTGCGAAATTCCTTTTGATCGTCTTGAATCCCTTGCACGTGATATTCCAAATCTACAACATCAATTATTCAGATTGTTGAGCAAAGAAATTCAACAAGACCAAAACTTAATGCTTTTACTCGCTCAAATGCCTGCAGAAACACGTCTTGCCAGTTTTTTACTGGGTATGTCTGAACGTTTAAGTAAACGCGGTTATGCTGCCAATGAATTTAACCTCAGCATGTCACGAGGCGATATTGCCAACTTGCTCGGCATGGCAGTCGAAACCATCAGTCGCTTATTGAGTCATTTTCAGGAAAACAGCTTACTCAATGTTGAGCGTAAACATATCACCATTTTAGATATGGATAAATTGCGCCAATTGGCCAATCACTCCGCTGTCAATTGCTCAAACTCTTCTCAAGTAAGTTAAATTCCATCCTCATATTTCTGGAATGCTTGCCAATTTGATCTAGATCAACGACTCTAATTTAGAGTCAGGGCAAACTTGTCTTTATTAGTCTATATTTATTTACTAATAATAAAAACGTCTAACAATAAGGGAAGGTTATGGATACACAAAATACTTATAACTATACCGTAGTGCGCCAGTTTACCGTGATGACGGTAGTCTGGGGCATCGTGGGCATGACCGTCGGGGTACTGATTGCTGCACAACTGGTTTGGCCAGCGCTCAATTTTGATACTGCCTGGTTATCTTACGGTCGTTTACGACCATTACACACGAATGCAGTGGTTTTTGCTTTTGGTGGTTCGGCACTCTTTGCCACCTCCTATTACGTGGTGCAACGCACCTGCCAGGTTCGATTATTTTCGGACAAATTGGCCGCCTTCACCTTTTGGGGCTGGACGCTGGTTATTCTGCTTGCCGCAATTACTCTGCCATTGGGCATGACGAGTTCTAAAGAATATGCTGAACTTGAATGGCCGATTGATATTCTACTTGCAGTCGTTTGGGTTTCGTATGCCGTTGTCTTCTTCGGTACCATCATGAAACGCAAGGTTCAACATATCTATGTTGCTAACTGGTTCTTTGGTGCATTCATTCTGACGGTTGCGGTATTGCACATTGTTAACAGCATGGCCATACCGGTAAGTTTAACCAAGTCTTATTCATTCTACCCTGGTGCTATCGATGCCATGGTGCAATGGTGGTATGGGCATAATGCAGTGGGCTTTTTCTTAACGGCTGGCTTCTTAGGAATTATGTATTACTTCATTCCTAAACAAGTGGGTCGCCCAATTTATTCATATCGTTTATCGGTTGTACATTTCTGGGCCTTAATTTCTACATACATGTGGGCCGGTCCGCATCATTTACACTACACCGCGTTACCCGACTGGGTTCAATCTATTGGTATGGTGTTCTCGTTAGTCTTACTCGCACCTTCATGGGGCGGCATGATCAACGGTATGATGACCTTATCGGGTGCATGGCATAAGTTACGTACTGACCCTATCTTGAAGTTCCTTATCGTATCTTTATCCTTCTATGGCATGTCGACCTTTGAAGGGCCGATGATGGCAATTAAAACAGTTAATGCTTTATCGCATTACACTGACTGGACCATTGGTCATGTACATTCCGGTGCTTTAGGCTGGGTTGCTTTAGTCACTATCGGTGCAATTTACTTTCTGGTGCCAAAGGTCTTTGAGCGTGAAGGAATGTATTCCATTAAACTGATTGATACGCATTTCTGGATTGCGACCATTGGTATCGTTTTATATATCTCTTCAATGTGGATTGCCGGTGTTATGCAAGGTTTGATGTGGCGCGCAGTCAATGCAGATGGCAC
>JAUWUS010000087.1 GCA_030617815.1 Gammaproteobacteria bacterium | reverse complement strand
AACTATTCGTGGCGATAAATCTAACGAAGCTGCATCAACAGCTACAGGGAGTGCATAATCATGAGTCATGAAGTCGTTGAAAAAAATATTGGCTTAATGATGATACTCATCATCATTGTTATCAGCATTGGTGGTCTGGTTGAGATTGTTCCCTTATTTTTTATTAAAGATACAACCGAACCTGTTGCGGGTATTAAACCCTATAGCGCACTACGTTTGGAAGGACGTGATATTTATATTCGTGAAGGTTGTTCTAACTGTCACTCACAAATGATTCGTCCTTTCCGTGCAGAGACAGAACGTTATGGTCATTACTCTGTTGCCGGTGAGTCTGTTTATGATCATCCATTCCTCTGGGGTTCAAAACGTACCGGGCCTGATCTGGCGCGTGTCGGTGGACGTTATTCAGATGACTGGCATCGTGTACATTTAACGAATCCGCGTGATGTTGTGCCTGAATCAAATATGCCAAGTTACCCGTGGCTATCTGAAAATAAGGTTGATGGTACGCTAACAGCTAAAAAAATGAGTGTGATGAATACGCTTATTTCAGCAACCTGTAGTAAATGTGAAACCTACAGCAAAAGTGAGATAGCCAGCGCTGAAAATGACGTTAAAGATAAAACTGAATTAGATGCACTTGTCGCTTATTTACAAGAACTCGGTACTGCAATCAAGGCAAGGAGGTAAACCATGGATCTAAATGACATTAGAAGCGGGTATACCGTGGTTTTGTTTACGGTATTTATTGGCATTGTAATTTGGGCCTGGAGCAGCAAAAGTAAACGCCGTTTTAATGAAGCGTCTCAACTTCCCTTTAACGAAGTAGAGCATCCACTCGACTCAGAAGATAATAAAAAAGGAGACCAGCATGAGTGATTTCTGGAGTTGGTATATTGCCATTATTACTATTGCAAATATCCTGGCATGTTACTGGTTAATTAAATGGGCAAGTAAAACTCATGCAAATGAAGCTGCTCAAGGTGATGTTACCGGTCATAAATGGGATGATGATTTAGAAGAATATAATAACCCGCTACCACGCTGGTGGTTATGGTTGTTTTATCTCACTATTGTTTTTGCTCTGGTTTATCTTGTACTTTATCCTGGACTTGGTAATTACAAAGGTACATTAGGTTGGTCTCAAACTGGCCAGTATGATGAAGAAATTCAACATGCAAACAAGACCTATGATCCTATTTTTGCTGCGTTTGCCAAGCAAGATATTGCTACACTTGCAAAAGACAGCAATGCAACAAAAGTTGGTCAGCGTTTATTCTTAAACTACTGTGCAACCTGTCATGCATCGGATGCCGGTGGTGCCAGAGGTTTTCCAAACCTGACGGATAATGACTGGTTATGGGGTGGTAATGCTAATGTCATTAAAACAACCATCCTCGATGGTCGTATAGGTGCCATGCCACCCTGGGAAGCTGTTATAGGCAAACAAGGTGTTAAAGATACCACCCAATACGTTATCAGCTTAAGTGGTCGCAAACATGATGCCGCGATGGCAAAAGCAGGCAAGGCGCAATACGATGTAATGTGTATTGCTTGTCACGGCGCGGATGGTAAAGGTAATAAAGCACTCGGCGCACCAAATCTGACAGACAATGTTTGGTTATACGGTGGCTCTGCAGGTGTTATTGCTCAGTCTATTGCTAAAGGTCGAACAGGTGTTATGCCTGCTAACCGTGATTTTCTTGGTGAAGATAAAGCACATTTACTTGCCGCTTATATTTACAGTTTAAGCAACCAGTAAACAAACTAATAAGCCAGTTAGTACTCATTTATTTTAGTACTAACTGGCTCTTTATTTATTCAAAATAGACATTTAAAAAAATACATCTGTATTTTTTTAGCTGTTTAATAAACTTAACCAGAAAAATATCGCCTAATTTATAAGTTCTGATTTTATGAAAAAAGAAACTCCAGATTCAACAAATTCCCCTGATAATTCCGAAGAGTTTTACGAAAAACACAAAAAAGTCTACCCGCGTAAAGTAACCGGGATCTTTGCACGCTTACGTACTTTAGGCGTATTTGTTTTATTAGGTGGTTATTATTTTGTGCCCTGGCTACGTTGGGACAATCATCAGGCCGTATTGTTTGATTTGCCTGCACGTAAATTTTATATCTTTGGCTTAACTTTCTGGCCACAGGATTTCTTTTACCTTGCCGCATTACTCATTATCGCAGCACTTTCATTGTTCTTTTTTACTGCGCTGGCTGGCCGTTTATGGTGTGGTTATGCTTGCCCGCAAACTGTCTGGACAGAAGTATTTTTATGGATCGAACGTAAAGTTGAAGGCAGTCGTAACCAGCAAATCAAGCTTGATAACAGCGAGATGGACTCACGCAAGTTTTCTACCAAAGCACTGAAACATTTTTTGTGGCTTACCTTGTCTGCCTGGACGGGTTTCACCTTTGTCGGTTACTTCACGCCCATAATCGATCTTGGACATGCTTTATTTCAATTAGCACTCGGCCCATGGGAAACCTTCTGGATTATTTTTTATAGCTTCGCAACCTATGGTAATGCAGGCTGGATGCGTGAACAGGTTTGTATCTACATGTGCCCCTATGCACGCTTTCAGAGTGCTATGTTTGATAAAGACACCCTGATCATTTCCTACGATGAACAACGTGGTGAATCACGTGGTGCACGTAAGAAAAGTGTTGACCCAAAAGAAGCCGGACTAGGCGACTGCGTCGATTGCACCTTATGCGTCCAGGTATGTCCAACCGGCATTGATATTAGAAATGGTCTGCAATATGAATGTATTGGCTGCGCAGCCTGTATCGATGTTTGTGATGAAGTTATGGAAAAAATGGACTATGACAAAGGTCTGGTTCGTTACACCACACAAAACCGTATTGATGGCAAAACAACGCATTTATTCAGACCGCGTATTTTAGTTTACGCGACACTTCTTGTTATTATTTCACTGACGCTTGTTTATAGTATTGCAACACGTATTCCTCTGGAACTGGATATTATTCGTGACAGGAATGCCTTATACAGGGAAACGGTAGATGGTTTAGTTGAAAACATTTATACCTTAAAATTGATCAATATGGATACCAAAGATCATCAATATCAATTACGCGTTGACGGTTTGAAAGAAATGGTTTTCATTCAACCCAAAGCTGAAATAAAAATAAAATCGGGTGAAGTCATTAACCTGGCTGTTCGTATTCAAATTGATCCTGTTAACTTGTCCAAAACCAGCAGCATCGTGAATTTTTATTTGAACTCAACAGACCAACCCGATTTGGCAGTAACTGAACAAGCACGCTTCATTGGGCCTCTTAGTAAATAAATTAGTACAGTAAGGTTTAATAAATGACAATGACTACAGAAGCAACCTCACCCTCTCCGCCTCCTCCATGGTACAAACAATTCTGGCCATGGTTTCTGATATTCTTTCCTGCAGTCGCAGTTGTTGCCGGAATAGCAACGATTATTATTGCAGTAAAGACAGATGATGGATTAGTTAAAGACGACTACTACAAAGCTGGGTTGGCCATAAACCAAACGCTTGAGTTAAAACAAAAGGCACATGAATTAAACATAAACGCCAATGTTAACTGGGATAAATTAACCCAAACAATCACACTCAAGTTAACGGGTAAAATGTCACAAGCACCGCGCTTAACAATGCAGATGGTACATACCACCATCGCTAACCATGATCAAACTGTTACACTATTTTTAGCACCGGATAATAAAAGCTATACTGGAAGAATAAAAAAAGTTGCTGCAGGTAATTGGATAATAATTATAGAGCCAGAAGAAAAAATCTGGCGCATAAATGGTCGAGTAACATTACCAAAACAAACTCAATGGCAATTAGACTCAAAATAATAATAAATTACTAACAAGGAGATATACTTATGACATCATCACAGCAAAATATCCCTACAATACAAAAAGTCGTTGCTGTACTCTGGCCTTCATTCCTTACAGCAGGTGTTGCAACTATTCTATTTTTTACTGCATTTGATCCTGAATTACTCATGACCCTTAGTGGCTACGAACCAGTAAGTCGCCTCGGTGGTTATACCATTGGCTTTTTCTTATTTTGGTTTTTAACGGCCAGCACTTGCGTATTAACCTGTTATTTTCAACGACCCTGTCATAATCCAAATAATCCTGAATAAAATACAATGCCAGACCTGGAAAATGAATTTAATTATTAAACTTAAAGCGTTAAGAAAACAATTCTTAATACCATTAATTGTATTGTTCTTAAGTATAAGTAGTTTAAGTACCAGCAGTTATGCTGCAAATAATGACGACATTATATTTGATGATAAACCTTTAGCTGATGCACTTAGCCTGCCTGACTGGTTTAAACTCAGCTTCCTGGAAATTGATGCTGATATAAAAGAAGCCAAAGAACAAAATAAAAAAGGCTTGATTATTTATTTTGGACAAAAATTTTGTCCATACTGCAAAGCACATCTGGAAAAAAACTGGGGACAGGATGATATTGTTAAATACACCCAGAAAAATTTTGATGTCATTGCCATTAATGTAAAAGGTCAACGGCCGGTACTTAACCTTGATGGCAAAACTTATACTGAAAAAAGCTTCGCTGCGTTAAAAAAGACCAACTTCACACCATCAATCCTTTTTTATAATACAAAAGGACAGGAAGTTTTACGCCTGCGTGGATATCGCCCACCGTATCAGTTTCGTGCCGCTTTGGAATATGTTGCTGATGCTCACTATACAAAAGAACCTTTTCGCCAATACATGGCGCGCGCTGAGTCTGCTCTTGGTTTTGGTAAAGCAGAGCTCAATAGCAATGAACTATTTAACTCGCCACCTTACTTGCTTGATCGTAGTCGAATAAAAGCGGAACAACCTTTAATGGTTGTGTTTGAGCGCAAACGTTGTCATGCCTGTGATGTTTTACATGGCGGTCCTTTCACAAGGCCAGAGATAGAAACTCAACTATTAAAATTAGAAGCTGTACAACTCGATATCCAGAGTGGACAACCTGTATTTACGCCCGATGGTAAAAAAATATCCGCTAAAAAATGGGCTGAACAGCTCAACATTAATTACAGTCCGACTATTATATTCTTCGATGAAAATGGAAAAGAAATTATCCGTATCGAATCCGTAATCTGGTTTTATCGTTTACGTAGTGTTTTAACTTATGTCTTAAGTGGTGGATATAAAAAATACCCCACTTTCCAGCTCTGGCTGGGGCGTCAAACCATGAACATGCGCTGATGAGTTAAACTATTAAATCTTCAGGTATAATCTGAGTAAGATTTTTCCTCTATCAACTCAGAACCCAGTTTCATATTGATTTCACGTTTAATTTCAGCTCGCTTATCATTTGAAAAATAAACTGAACGTGCTAACTCAATAAATATTTCATCAAACTCTTTAGCGCGTTCTTTATCCCGAATATCATCTTCAATATCCCAAATCTTTTCATTAATCTCTTTTAGCGCAGTAAACTCACTAGAAATATCAACAGATGACTTTTTATCTGCTTGCCATAAATTATTTAATAATCCTAATTCCTTATTCACATTAGCCACTTTGGCGGCATCGCTTATTCGTTCACTTTTAATTTGTAAAATAGTGATTTTATCTAATAATTCACCATAGGCCAGCTCTACTTTAATTGTCATGATATTCTTCTATATATAGTTGCGTTAGTTTAAAATGAATTTTATCGGCAGCTTGATATTCAGGTCAAATATATCAGCGATTTTCTTATTATAACGTGAACAAACAAGATAAAAAATGAAAATACTTGTAGTACGCATAGGAAGAGCTGGTGATATGGTAATGATTACACCTGCACTTACTGCGCTAATTAACAAATACCCTGCTGCTGAAATCACACTATTAACCAGCACCGATGGCAGACGTGTTTTAAATGACTTTCATCCACAAATAAAAAACGTCTGGATACTTGATCGCAAAAAACTTTTTCCCTTTATCCAGCGAAGAAAAATCAAACACGCTATCCAACAAACGGGCTTTCAGCATATTTTTTGTTTTGAAACCAAGGCAAGTTTTACAACGTTATTTCGTGGTTCAGCTGCACAAATACATATTTTACAGAATATAAAACAGTCTGAAATCAATTTTGCTGAGCGTTGTTTAAAGATGATAGATCCCGTATTTAATAAAGATCAATATCCCGTCTTTTTACCTATCCAGAACGATGCAAAACAACGTGCCCAAAACATACTGCAAGAGGCGGGGATATCTAATGATACTTTTCTAATCGGCATTCATCCCAGTTATAGCGGCCTGGGTAAAAAATTTGGCCGCAATAAAAAATCATTACCCCATCGTAATTGGCCAATTTCACATTGGGGTGAGCTATGTAAGTTAATCAAAAATTACGCACAGGAAAAGGGGCTTAACATACAGATAATTATGGATTTAATGCCTGAAGAAAAAGAGCTCGGTTTGGAAATTATTGAAGCCAGCCAGCACAATGTCGAGTTATTAACGCCAGCGCCCGATTTTGAACGCTACAAAGCAACGCTTGCACGTATGGATTTACTTATTGTTCCCAATACCGGTCCGATGCACATCGCTGCTGCCGTAGGGACTAATATTGTTTCCCTGTTTTCAATCCATAATCCGAAGGACTGTGCTCCCTTCACCGACCAAAGCAAACTCACTGTTTTACGTGCTGAAGATTGCCAGCACCCGGAACAGGGGCTGGCAGCAATTTCGGCTGATGATGTATTTCAGGCCAGTAAAACTTTCTTACCCCACTGATTTTACTACGCAGTCTTGTGCTTATGATGATGCGGTCGGCCACCTTTATTATGATGTCTATTCCCCTGGCCACTCTTTTTATGATGCGGCTTATGTTTTCGTTCAATTCTTGCCGGCGCATTGGGCTTCACTAACATTTCATTAGTAATTTTTGAAACTTCAATTTTATGCCCAATATATTTTTCAATCTCCGGCAAAGACATGGCGTAATCTTCACAAGCAAAACTAATGGCTACACCGCTGGCGCCAGCACGACCAGTACGTCCGATGCGGTGAACATAATCTTCTGCGTCATTCGGTAAGTCAAAGTTAATCACCAAACTGACGTCTTCAACATGTAAGCCTCGCGCAGCAACATCAGTTGCCACTAAGGCACGAATTTTACCCGCCTTGAAATCATCCATAATGCGCAAACGTTTATTCTGTGGCACATCGCCCGATAACATTTGGCCATCGATGTCATTTGTTTTAAAAAAGGCATCAATTCTTTCAGCAACACGTTTTGTGTTAATGAAAATAACAATACGTGCATCATCTCTGCTTTTAAGCAAACCTAACAGCAGCGGAATTTTTTCATCCATCGCGGGATAATAAACCGTTTGGCTAACACGATCGGCTGTCACATTTTCAGACTGAATGATCACTTCTTTAGGATCATTCATGTGATCGTAAGCCAACTCACTCACACGATGCGACAAGGTTGCCGAAAACAACATACTTAAACGTTTCTTCGCGTCTGGCATACGACGGATTAAATAACGAATATCATCGATGAAGCCCAAATCAAACATGCGATCGGCTTCATCTAAAATTAAAACCTGAATTTGTTTTAAGTCATAGACGCCTTGCTTGAAGTAATCAATGATTCGACCCGGTGTACCGATCAATAAATCAACACCATCAATAATGGCTTGTTTTTGTGTGTCATAACCTGTGCCACCAAAGACTGCGACATGTTTAAAGCCGGTATATTTACCGAGCATTTCTGCATCTTTGTGAATCTGCACCGCAAGCTCTCTCGTTGGTGCGAGAATAATGCAACGCGGTTGATTCTTTTTTCGTGTGTCAGGTGCAGGATTTTTAAACAAATGCGCATATGCGGCTAACAAAAAAGCAGCGGTTTTACCTGTCCCTGTTTGTGCTTGGCCTGCGATGTCCTTACCTAGTAAAGCAAATGGTAGCGACTCAGCTTGAATCGGTGTGCAATAAGAAAAGCCTGATTCTTCAACACCTTGCAGCACTTCTGCAGGTAAATCAAAGCTGGAAAATTTTGTTGTGGTTAAATGTTGTTCACTCATGGCGCGTAGCATAACAGATCTTGTCAAGATTAGACTTGAAATAAACGTTCGCATAAGCTCAAATGGAGCTATAGATTATTTTCAAAACCGACTACAATAAAAAAATAGAACGTCACAGGAGACACTACATTGAGCGACAAGATCGTATATGCCACAGATGACACCTTCGATGCCGAAGTTGTAAATGCAGAAGGACCCGTATTAGTTGATTACTGGGCAGACTGGTGTGGCCC